>NZ_CP027226.1:900000-1150000 GCF_002998295.1 Fastidiosipila sanguinis | reverse complement strand
TAGTACCCCTAGGAAAAGAAATCAACCGAGATTCCGTAAGTAGTGGCGAGCGAAAGCGGAAGAGGCCAAACCGATTTACTTCGGTAAATCGGGGTTCGGACTGAATAATCTAGAACAAGAGTTAGCAGAATGAGCGGATGGAAAGCCGAGACCATAGAACGTAATAGTCGTGTAAGCGAAAACTCAAGTTCAGAGTCAGTATCCAGAGTAATGTAGGACACGAGGAATCCTGCAGGAAGACGGGGGGACCACCCTCCAAGCCTAAATACTCCATGGTGACCGATAGTGAATAGTACAGTGATGGAAAGGTGAAAAGAACCCCGGGAGGGGAGTGAAAGAGAACCTGAAACCCTGTGTTTACAAGCAGTCGGAGCACGTTAATGTGCAACGGCGTACTTTTTGTAGAACGGTCCGACGAGTTACGATTACTAGCAAGGTTAAGTAGTAGAGCTATGAAGCCGAAGGGAAACCGAGTATGAATAGTGCGAGTAGTTAGTAGTTGTAGACCCGAAACCAGGCGACCTATCCATGAGCAGCGTGAAGGTAAGGTAAAGCTTACTGGAGGCGCGAACCCGTATCTGTTGAAAAAGGTTGGGATGACTTGTGGATAGCGGAGAAATTCCAATCGAGCTTGGATATAGCTGGTTCTCCCCGAAATAGCTTTAGGGCTAGCCTTATTATAGAGTTTATAGGGGGTAGAGCACTGAATGGCAAAGGGCCCTTCCCAGGGTACCAATGCTTATCAAACTCCGAATACCTATAAATATGAATAGGAGTGAGACTATGACAGATAAGTGCCGTAGTCGAGAGGGAAACAACCCAGACCGTCAGCTAAGGTCCCAAAGTTACAGTTAAGTGGGAAAGGATGTGGATTTGCTAAGACAGCTAGGATGTTGGCTTAGAAGCAGCAACTCATTTAAAGAGTGCGTAATAGCTCACTAGTCGAGTGAGTCTGCGCCGAAAATTTAACGGGGCTAAACTGTACACCGAAGCTACGGATCGAAAGATGGTAGGGGAGCGTTCTGTAGGCCGTTGAAGCATGATCGAAAGGACATGTGGAGGTATCAGAAGTGAGAATGTCGGAATAAGTAGCGAGAGCAAAGTGAGAATCTTTGCCGTCGAAAATCTAAGGTTTCCTGGGCAAGGCTCGTCCTCCCAGGGTAAGTCGGGACCTAAGGCGAGGCCAAGAGGCGTAGTCGATGGACAGCAGGTTTAAATTCCTGCACTGCAATGTTGCGTTATTAGAGACGCAGGGACACGGAAGGATAAGATCGCAGACAGCTGGAATAGTCTGTGGAAAGCACGAAACGAAGGACTTAGTAAAGTACGGGTCCTAATAGGAGAGTGCCGAAGGAGGGAAAATAAGTACCGAAGGATCTGAATTCAACTGGCGAGAAAAGCTGCTATCAAGTAACAGTGCACCCGTACCGCAAACCGACACAGGTAGATGAGGAGAGAATCCTAAGACGATCGGGAGAATCATCGTTAAGGAACTAGGCAAATTAACCCCGTAAGTTAGCGATAAGGGGAGCCAGCTAGCGCTGGCCGCAGAGAAATGGCCCGAGCAACTGTTTAGCAAAAACACAGGTCTCCGCAAACACGAAAGTGGAAGTATGGGGGCTGACGCCTGCCCGGTGCTGGAAGGTCAAGGGGAAGTGTTAGAGAATACTCGAAGCACAGAACTTAAGCCCCAGTGAACGGCGGCCGTAACTATAACGGTCCTAAGGTAGCGAAATTCCTTGTCAGGTAAGTTCTGACCCGCATGAATGGCGTAATGATTTGGGCACTGTCTCAACGATGCACCCGGTGAAATTGTAGTACTTGTGAAGATGCAAGTTACCCGCGACTAGACGGAAAGACCCCATGGAGCTTTACTGTAGATTGCTACTGGGACTCGATATCGTATGTACAGAATAGGTGGGAGACAATGAAGTGTTGGCGTCAGTTGACATGGAGTCACAATGTGGAATACCACTCTTACGATGTTGGGTTTCTAACGATATCCCGTGATCCGGGAGTCGGACAATGGCAGTCGGGCAGTTTGACTGGGGCGGTCGCCTCCTAAAGAGTAACGGAGGCGTTCAAAGCTTACCTCAGTACGGTTGGAAATCGTACAAAGAGCATAAAGGTATAAGGTAGGTTAACTGCGAGACGTACAGGTCGAGCAGATACGAAAGTAGGACTTAGTGATCCCGCGGTAGAATGTGGAATTGCCGTGGCTCAACGGATAAAAGTTACCCTGGGGATAACAGGCTTATCTCCCCCAAGAGTTCACATCGACGGGGAGGTTTGGCACCTCGATGTCGGCTCGTCACATCCTGGGGCGGAAGCCCGTCCCAAGGGTTCGGCTGTTCGCCGATTAAAGTGGCACGCGAGCTGGGTTCAGAACGTCGTGAGACAGTTCGGTCCCTATCTGTCGTGGGCGTAGGAAATTTGAGAGGAGCTGTCCCTAGTACGAGAGGACCGGGATGGACGGACCAATGGTGTACCAGTTGTATTGCCAAATGCATAGCTGGGTAGCTAAGTCCGGACGGGATAAACGCTGAAAGCATCTAAGTGTGAAGCCTCCCTCAAGATGAGATTTCCCATCCCAAGTGGATTAAGACCCCTTGTAGACTACAAGGTAGATAGGTCAAGAGTGGAAGTGCAGTAATGTATGAAGCGGATTGATACTAATAGGTCGAGGACTTGACCACAAGGTTAAAGGAAGATCCAACTCAGAAAATCTAAGAGAAACACGAAGTTAATAAAGAAAATATTCTATGCAGTTTTGAGGGTACAGTCGAAAGACAACTCTTAACCATGCCGGTGAAGATGACACTGAGGCCACACCTGTTCCCATCCCGAACACAGAAGTTAAGCTCAGTTGTGCCGAAAGTACTTGTCTGGTGACGGACTGGGAGGATAGGTTTCGCCGGCTCCATTTTTTTTATTTAAATTTTTTGTCTTTTATTTATTTTCTATATGATATTTAATACTTTATTTATACCTGTACAGTAATACAAATATCTGTACTTGCTAGGTTTCTGTGTTATAATCTTTTTGATGTAATTTTTATGTAATACGCTTGTAAATTTTATTATTGTAAATTATAGAGTTTTATAAATACTTAATATATACTAGACATAAGAAAGATAATTTATTATGTATTTTACAGGCAATATTGACTACAGAAATTTAATAAGAATACATTTGTGTAATAAAAAAGTTTATTGTTTTATACGAGGGTGTAATGAACTCAAGAATATTAGTTGTAGATGATGAAAAATCTATTGTTGATGTAATTAAATCAAATTTAGAGCGTGAAGGTTATTTTATTGAAACTGCTGGTGACGGTAAAACAGCTTTGGATTTAGCTTTGAATAATAATTTTGATCTGATTATTCTAGATTGCATGCTTCCAGTTATGGATGGGTTTGATGTTTGTAAAAAAATTCGCCAAGAATCTCCAGTTCCAATAATCATGTTAACTGCCAAGTCTGAAGAAATTGATAAGGTTTTAGGACTTGAATTAGGTGCAGATGATTATATGACAAAACCCTTTAGTATGCGTGAATTACTAGCAAGGGTAAAAGCTCAAATTCGTCGCTCAAGTTATTTTGAGAATTCAAACGACTCAGCTAAGAACTCAAATGAAGTTACTGTAATCGGTGATATTAAGGTTGATAACGAGACTTTTGAAGTACACAGAGATGGCGAAAATGTTAATTTAACATTAAGAGAATTCCAACTGGTTGCATTTTTGGCTAATCATGCAGGTCAAGTGTTTACTAGGGAAGAATTATTACAAGAAGTTTGGGAATATGAATATTATGGTGATGTCAGAACGGTTGATGTTACTGTAAGACGTGCTAGAGAGAAACTAGAACCAGATACTAATGACTATAAGTATATAATTACTAAACGTGGTGTGGGTTACTATTTCAATAAGGATCTATAGAAGTATGACATCATTAAATGTATTACTATTGTTTAGCTCTAGAAAAGATTTTCTGCTAGCTCTATTATTTGTTTTCATAGTAACAGTTATAGTTATATCGATTAGCTATTTTTTCAATAAGAAGGTTATAAGCAATAAACAAGGTAAAACTGAAGAGACTATTTCTGAAGAAAGAAAACGTCTATTGAGTATATTTGAGGGTGCCGGTTTAGGAATTGTAGTGTACGGACCCAATGGTAATTTGCAAATGGCAGATTCTCAATTAACAAATTTACTAGGTATTGAAAAAACTCCTTTAACTTTCGAAGATTTTTTGAATGAATTTGGCTTAGAAAATGGTTTAAAAGCTACATATCTTTTAGGTAGCCAATTTGGTGAAAGTGATTTAATAGTCGGAGACAAAAATTTACATGTTCAATATTCTTTGATAAAAAAAGGAAATACTGATGAGAATTTCTGGACTATTTCGAAGAGCCAAGGAGCTGTAATATTTGTAAGAGATATTAGCGATGAAATTGAAGAAGATATTGAACGTAAAAAGTTTGTTGCAAATGTATCACATGAGCTAAAAACACCAATAACTGTTTTAAAAATTTATGCAGAAACATTATTAGATTGGGGATTGGTTGAGAAGTCTTCAGATGCAGTTCGAAAAGATGTAGAAAATATTTTAGAAAATGCATTGAGAATGGAATCTCTGGTAGAAGATTTATTGTTGCTATCTAAGATTGACTCTCGAGGAAGAACTTTACGAACAAGAGAATTAGATATTGTAAGCCTGCTTTCTACCATTGTTGAACAGTCCAGAGTACAAGCTGAAGAGAAAAATATTACTCTTGAATTTCATACAGTTTCTAAGATTCCGGCAGTTTTGGGAGATGAGAGTTCACTTGGGAGAGTTTTCTCAAATTTAATTACTAATGCAATTAAATATACTGATAAAGGTGGTCGAGTAGACATCTATATTAGTAGAGTTATTAATGATATTGTAATTAAGGTTAAAGATAATGGATTAGGTATTTCTGAGAAAGATCAGAAGAAGATTTTCGATAGATTCTACAGAGTCGATCAAACCGGTTCTAGAGAGTATGGAGGTACAGGTTTAGGCTTATCTATAGCTAAGGAGTTAGTTGAATTACACAAAGGTAAGCTATCTGTAAATAGCATTCTAACTTATGGCTCTGAGTTTGTTGTTTCCTTGCCAATTGCATCTAAAATTTACATGCAAGTTATTGATAACTTAGAGTTTGAAAAAGATAAAAATAGGACAGGTAGAGATACAGAAAGCTTAAATTATGCTGCGTATGAGTTTTTACTAGAGCGTGCTCACCAAATTGGAATAGCAAAAGAGTCTTTAGAAGATTTAAGCGATGAAGAAAAATTAATACTAGCAGAACCTTATATTAAGGAGAGAAAAGATTTTTCTCGCAAGAAGATAGATGTTGCAAAAAACAATAATGATACTAATCTGGAGACTAAGGTTGAAGTAGAGGCTATATCTACTGAAGAAAATACAAATTCTGGAAGTGAGGATCAGGATCTTTCTCAAAATAATAAGGCTCAAGAAGAAAATAATACTGATAATACAACAGAGCTAGATCAGAATGAATCTGAGGGAGCTCATGCAGCAGAAGATGATAAATATGCGATGGAATTAGACCCTGTTAAAGAAAATCAGGAAATTGAAGCAGATGAATATAAATCAGATCCTAATGAAAAAACAAGTGATATAGAAAGTCTAGGTCAATAATTTTATTTTATATATTAATATTAAGAAATATTACTTGGTTATTATGAGGTAATATTGTTTACAAAATTCAAATGGTGTCTAATGTAACTGCTTGAAAAAATTTTTTAAGTAATAATACTGAGACTGGTTTAGATAGTTCAAATTATTGCTATATTTTGATATTATAGATGGTGAATATACATAGAATATATTAAAAAACGGAGTTTAAATAAAGGAATAATAATATTATTAAAAAAATAAGAAAAAGTAATTAATACAAGTTATAAATATATTTTACTTTAGAGGAGATTAGAGTGGCTAGTTATATTGTAAAAGGTGGTAAAAAATTAAAAGGTGAGATTCCTGTAAGTGGATCAAAAAATGCAGCTTTAGGTATAGTTGCAGCAGCATGTGTACTAGATGGACCTTGTGTAATCGAAAATTTACCTAATATTTCTGACGTAAGAACTCAGTTAGAGTTATGTAGAAACTTAGGTGCAACAGTCGAAATTGATGAAAACGGAACAGTACATTTTGATGCTACTAAGATCAATACTTTTGAAGTAACAGATGAGAGAGCTAGAGATATCAGAGCATCCTATTACTTATTAGGAGCATTATTGGCAAGATATGGTAAAGCTAAGAATTATCTACCTGGTGGATGTGACTTTGGTACAAGACCAATTGACCTACACTTGAAAGGCTTCAATAACATGGGTGCCGTGAACAAATTAGAGCATGGTAAAATTGAGCTAACAACTGAAGATGGATTGATTGGCGAAAATATTTTCTTGGATAAAGTAAGTGTTGGTGCCACTATGAATATAATGATTGCAGCTTCAAAAGCAAAAGGTAGAACAACTATTGAAAATGCTGCAAGAGAGCCACATATTGTTGACGTAGCTAACTTCTTAAACTCCATGGGTGCTGATATTAAAGGTGCGGGAACTGACGTGATAAGAATTAATGGTAAAGAGAAGTTGCCTGCAGGTCACACATATACAATTATTCCAGATCAAATTGAGGCAGGTACATACATGATCGCAGGTGCTATTACTCGTGGTGATGTTACAGTTACTAACCTTATTCCAAAACATATGGAACCACTTACTGCTAAGTTGGATGAGATGAACGTTAATTTGGATATTCAAGAAGATTCAATTAGAGTTTGGGTGGATGAGGATAAAGAGCTAGAAGCAACTTCAATCAGAACCATGGTTTATCCAGGATTTCCAACAGACCTACAACCACAAGCAGTAGCTTTAATGACTACTTTATCAGGACAAAGCAGAATGTATGAAGATGTTTGGGCCAATAGATTCCAATATATTGATGATCTTAAGAAAATGGGAGCAGACATCACTATTTCAGATAATTTAGCTTTGATTGATGGTCCAAGTAAACTAACTAGTGCTAAAGTTGAAGCTAGAGATCTTAGAGCTGGTGCAGCTATGATTTTAGCTGGATTGGCTGCAGATGGTTCTACTGAAGTACATAATGTTTCTTCTTTACAAAGAGGATACGAACGCTTAATTGATAAGTTAAGAGGTATTGGTGCAGAAATTGAATTAGTTGGTTTGGACGAAGATTAGAAAGTAAGTTGTTTAGTGAATTTAAATACGAGAGCTTGCACTCTATATAGTGGAAGCTCAGGAAATTCAATATTTATTGGCAAAGAAAAATCAGGGATTTTAGTTGATATTGGTGTATCTTGTAAACGCCTAGAAGAGAACCTTAGAAGACAGAAAATTAGTCCTTATGTAATTAAAGGGATTTTGATAACCCACGAACATAGTGATCATATTGCTGGAATTTCTGTTTTTGCAAGAAAGTACAAAATTCCAGTATATGCCAATGAACTTACCATTCGTAAGGCCAAGACTTTAATGAAAAGTTCTGAACTTATTGATTTTAGAAGAATTAATATTGGAGAAGCTTTTGAAGTTGATAAGTTTACTTGTAAAGCAATTCAAGTTTCTCATGATGCGATTTCTCCAGTAGCATATAAAGTTGATACTGGAGATTCTATTATTTCAGTAGTAACTGATACAGGTATATTGTCAGAGTATATGATCAAAGAACTTGTGGGTAGCGACCTCATTTTTCTAGAGGCAAATTATGATGTAGATATGCTCTGGAATGGACCTTACACCTGGCCACTAAAGAAAAGAGTGAGCTCACATTATGGTCACCTTTCTAATGAACAGTCTGCTATTGCTGCAAGTGAGTTAATAAAATCCGGAACGAGAAGAATTGTTTTAATTCACTTAAGTAAAAATAATAATATACCTAACTTAGCTTATGATTATATAAATTCATATTTATTTGACTTAGGTTTAGTAAATGGAAAAGATTATTCTTTAACAATAGCACCACGATACGAACCCAGTTTGTGGCAAATGTTTTAAATGTAGATAAAAAAATATTAATTGCTTGCCAAATGGCCTAAAATGCATTAATATCAATAGTTCTAGATTGACAGGACTCAAAACCCTGTGATATAATTTAGTCCGCCTGCGAGACAGGCTTTATTTTTTATGAGTAAAATTAACTTTGGAGGTATAAACAATGGCAAAGACAGGTACAGCAGAAATTATTACTTTAGCTTGTGATCAATGCAAACGTAGAAATTATACAACTAGAAAAAATAAGAGAATTCATCCAGATCGTTTAGAAATGAATAAGCATTGTGCTTTCTGCCGTAAACATACTCTTCATAAAGAAACTAAGTAATTAAGGAATAGTTTCGAGGAAAGGAGCTTAGTATGGCTAAGAAAGATAAAAATCAAAACGAAAATGGTTTTTTTGCTAAAATTAAAAATTTCTTTAAATCATTAACTGGTGAAATTAAGAAAGTTATCTGGCCTGATAAACCAACAGTTGCAAAAACAACTGTAACAGTAATTGTCATTGTGCTGTTGGTTACTTTATTAGTATTTATTGTTGATTCTATAATGGTATCTTTGTTAGGTTTATTAGGTTTCAATACAGCTCAAACAAATCAAACATTACCTAGTTCAAGTACAACAGTTGTTGAGCAAAATGAAGATAATAAGTCAGAAGAGACTTCAATGAATACGACAGAAGCGAAAGAGACTACTTCTGAATCTGAGAAATCTTAATTTGAGGAGAGGTGAAACAGATGTTATTAGATATGAATTTAATGAACGATAATGAAGATTTTACTGAAACAAGTGAAGAACTTGTTGCTGATGCTGTTTCACAATCAGAAGAAAATCAAGAGAATGAACTTACAGAGGCAAGTGAAGCTGAAAATCTTGATGGAAATTCAGAAGATACTGAGTCTGAAGAATCTGAAAATGAAACAGAAGATGTAATTAGTACAGCGGCAATGCATGATGAATATGATCCAGATCAACCTCGTTGGTATGTAATTCATACATATTCAGGTTATGAAAATAAAGTTAAGAGAACATTACAGCAAATTGTTGAAAATAGAGATTTGCATAACTTTATTTTTGAAATTGAGGTTCCTGAAGAGGAAGTCGTTGAAATTAAAGAAGGTAAGAAGAAAACTTTAAACAGAAAAATTTTCCCTGGATACGTTCTGATTAAGATGCGCATGAATGATGATATCTGGTATATTGTACGAAATGTACAAGGTGTTACAGGTTTCGTCGGACCAAATTCAAAACCAGTTCCATTAAGAGATGATGAACTAGCAATGATGGGTGTTGAGACAGATTGGGTACCTGATGTAGATTACGAAGTAGGTGACTCAGTTAAGATTATCAATGGTCCTCTTGAAAGTTTCATTGGATTGGTTGAAGAAGTTAACTACGAGAAGAAAAAAGTTCTACTATCAGTTTCAATGTTTGGACGTGAGACACCAGTAGAATTAGATTTTACACAGGTTATGAGTTTGTAGTTAACGGATATAAATTAGTAAGCAATGTAAATTATTTACATTAATAAAGCTTAAAATCTTGCAAAGCAAGATAAAAAATGAGAAGCAATTCTCAAAAAAATTGGGAGGTGGCAGAATGGCCAAGAAAGTTAAAAATATTGTCAAATTGCAAATTCCTGCAGGACAAGCTTCAGCAGCTCCACCGGTTGGACCAGTTTTAGGACAAAACGGTATCTCAATACCACAATTTATAAAGGAGTTTAATGATAAGACAGCTAAACAAGTACCAGGTATGTTAACACCTGTTGTTATTACTGTTTATACTGATGCTTCATATACCTTTATAACTAAAACTCCACCGGTTCCAACATTGTTGAAGAAAGCCTTGAATTTGCAAAAAGGATCAGGTAATCCTAAAACAGAAAAGGTATCAACAATTACACGTGCACAATTACGTGAAATAGCTGAAACCAAAATGGTAGATACAAATGCAGCTAGCATTGAAGCAGCAATGAACTTAGTTGCAGGTACAGCTAGAAGCATGGGAATTAAAGTAGAAGAAGAGGAGTAATAATATGGCTAAAAAAGGTAAAAGATACCAAGCAGCTTTAGAACTCCTAACTCAAGATAGTTACGATGCTTCAGAAGCTTTTGATTTGGTAAAAAAGACAGCAACAAGTAAGTTTGATGAAACTATTGAAGTACACGTTAAACTAGGTGTTGACTCAAGACACGCAGATCAACAAGTTCGTGGAACAGTAGTATTGCCACACGGTACAGGTAAAGATGTAAAAATCTTAGTATTTGCTCAAGGTGCTCAAGCTGATGCAGCTAAAGCAGCTGGTGCAGACTTCGTTGGTGGTGATGATCTAGCTGAAAAAATTCAAAAAGAAAACTGGTTTGACTTCGATGTTATAGTAGCAACACCAGATATGATGGGTGTAGTTGGTAGATTAGGACGTGTATTAGGTCCTAAAGGTTTAATGCCAAACCCTAAAGCAGGTACAGTTACAGCTGACGTTGAGACAGCAGTTCAAGAACTAAAAGCAGGTAAAGTTGAATTCCGTTTGGACAAAACAAATATCTTGCATACAGTTATTGGTAAAGCTTCTTTCTCAGCAGAGCAATTAGAAGAAAACTTCAACGCTCTAAAAGATGCAGTAGTACGTGCTAAACCAGCAGGAGCAAAAGGACAATATATTAAATCAGTATATGTTTGCTCAGCAATGGGACCATCATTACTATTAAATAACTAATTAGGTTAAGTATTCAATAATTACTTGACAAAATAAAAATAATAAAAGATAATACTCAAGTGCCCGAGACAGTAGGAGCGAAAGCATAACTTATTCCTACCGAGGTAAGTATCGAAACTAACTGTATAGCCAGAGAATTTTAAATTCATGTGCTGTTGATTTTGATTCTATCCTCATGTCCTATGGGCATGAGGATTTTTTAATAATATAAGGAGGTAAAAATGGCTAGTGATAAAATTCTAAAAGTTAAAGAAGCTCAAGTAGCAGAATTAGCAGAAGAAATTAAGAATGCTCAAACTGTTGTTTTAGCAGAGTATCTAGGTTTAACTGTTGCTCAAGATACAGAATTACGTGGTAAATTACGTGAAGCTGGTGTTACTTATAGAGTTGTAAAAAACAATATAGGTAGAAGAGCAGTTGAAGAAGCAGGTTTGCCTGAATTAGCTGATTCATTTGTTGGACCAACAGCTATTGCATATAGTGATGACGTTGTAGCTCCAGCAAAAGTTTTAAACGATTTTAGTAAATCAGTAGAACTTTACTCACTAAAAGCAGGTGCAAGCGATGGTGCTGTACTAAGTCTAAGTGAGTTGAGCGCATTAGCAAACGTACCAGCAGTAGAAGAATTACATGCACGCTTAGCAAGAGGTATTGCATGGCCATTCACACGCTTGGCAATGTTAAGTAAAGCTCTTTCTGAAAAAATTACAGAACAAGGAGCTGAAACAGCAGCTGATGTAGTAGAAGTAAAAGCTGATACAGCTGATGTTGAAGAAAAGGTAGAAGCTACAGAAGAAAAAGTAGAAGCTGAAGCAGAAACTACTGAAGAAGCAGTAGAGGCTACTGAAGAAAATAAAGAAGAAAAAGAATCTGCAGATGCAGAAGAAACAGCAGAAGATAACGCTGAATAATTTTAGGAGGAATATAAAATGGCAAGTGAAAAAATTACAAGTATTTTAGATTCTATTAAAGAATTAAACGTAATTGAACTAAACGAATTAGTTGAAACAATCGAAGAAGAATTTGGTGTTTCAGCAGCAGCAGTTGCAGTAGCAGCTCCAGGAGCAGCAGGTGGTGCAGCAGCAGAAGAACAAACAGAATTTACTGTAACAATGACAGACTTTGGTGACTCTAAGATTAAAGTTATTAAAGTTGTTCGTGAAATTACAGGCTTGGGTCTAAAAGAAGCTAAGGAATTAGTTGATGGAGTACCAAGCGTAATTAAAGAAGATGTAGAAAAAGAAGAAGCTGAAGACATCAAGGCAAAACTTGAAGAAGTAGGCGCTAAAGTTGAAATTAAGTAATTAATTTTTACTCTTTTATAAGCATTTAATTGGTTAAAAATATTTACCAGAATATAGTAAAATTTTTAGAAAAAGCGTTTGACAAGTTATAACAGTATTGGTAATATATATCGGCACTGTTCAAACGGCAGCGGATTCTGAAGTTAACTGCTGGTAGATATGGCGGTATAGCTCAGTGGCTAGAGCATTCGGTTCATACCCGAAGTGTCGTTGGTTCAAATCCAATTACCGCTACCAAATTTGGCCCGTTGGTCAAGAGGTTAAGACATCACCCTTTCACGGTGGAGTCACGGGTTCGATTCCCGTACGGGTCACCAACATTAACTTTAAAGTTAATAATTGATAATTGTAGAATAATGTAGTATAATTTTTCTACAATCTGCGGGATTAACTCAATTGGTAGAGTGTCACCTTGCCATGGTGAAAGCTGAGGGTTCGAGTCCCTTATCCCGCTCCAAAGAGTCGGAGCAGCTAGCTTCGACTCTTTTATTTTAAATGATTATTTTGGCACCGTAGCCAAGTGGTAAGGCAGAGGTCTGCAAAACCTTTATGCGTCGGTTCAAATCCGATCGGTGCCTCCAATATAACCCATAACCTTGATGGTTATGGGTTTTTCTTTTACTATATTATTATCTTATTATTTCAGAACAAGTAAATTTGGAGGGCATTATATGTGGTTGAAACTCGACTTGGATGGTATTAATTTTCAGTTGGAGATTACCAATTATACTCAACTTGAAGATAGAAGTGACTACCCTGAAGACTGGTGTAATGTTTCTATGAATTACCAATCAGGCGAATGGTTAGATTATGTAGTGGATAGACAACAATTACTTTTGTCAGATGAGGTTGATGATTTGCAATCTGCTTTATCAAGATTTTTAAATGATGAATTTATGAATGCAGCAGTATTAGGATTTGCAGAGCCAGATATAGAATTTATTTTGTACCCAAAAAGAGATGTAAGAGATGATCCTAACCTTTTATATATTAGCCCGGAAGCAGATCCTATACAAGATATTATAATGGATTTGAGAGTAAGCTTTTGGAATGGGGGTCTGACAGCTAATTATTTATCTTTATGCATGGACCGAGAAGATATAGAGATGCTTCATAAATATTTAATGCTTGTTACTGAGAAAATAGATGTGGATAGTGAGGATATACAGAAAATGATATCTAGGAGGTATTTGTTTATTTGAAAAAATTAGGGGGCAAAAAGAATATTTACTATTCTTTTTTGTTCTCTTCTTTTTTTGTGTTATAATTCTGTAAGAAATTAATTTCAAGGAGAAGTGTAATAGTGAATAAATAAGCAATATGGAGATTTTTTTAGTACTGTTGATTACCCGTTTGGGTTAGTTTTTTGTATGCCATATTGTGAAATTTATTATTTCATTTCTGTTTTAAATGTTTTAATGTCTGCTTTTTATTATGAAGAATCTAACTAGCAGTTTTATTTCTGTTATGGCATACATCCTTGTATATGAACATATGGAGGGTTTATGTTACAAATTAAAAATTTAACAATAATTTTGCGTGAAGATAATAGAGTTTTGTTTGAGGATTTTTCTTTAAATATTGGAGAAGGGGATAAACTTGCTTTGATTGGTGAAGAAGGTAATGGTAAATCAATACTTCTCAAAACTATTGCAAGGCCTGAGGAGGTAGAGGAGTTTTGTGCTATAAGGGGAGAGGTTTCAAGCAACAATGAGATTATTGGATATTTACCACAGACTCTTGCTGATGAGTATTATGAAACTTCGACCTTGGATTATCTGCATAGCACGATCGATACCACCTACTTCGATTACAACTTGTTTTATAGATTGTTAAGTGAAATATCATTGGACGAAAGTCTAATAGCCAGCGAAGTGCTGTTAGGTACTTTATCGGGTGGAGAGAAAATTAAATTTCTGCTCTTAGTAGAAATGCTAAAACAACCAACACTTTTGCTCTTAGATGAACCTAGTAATGACTTGGATCTTGAGTCTGTGCAGTGGTTGGAAAGATTTATGCAAGAGCTTGATATACCCTTAATATTTGTGTCACATGATAATGAATTACTAAGTAATGTTGCAAACCGTATTGTTCATTTGGAGTTGATCTACAGACGGACTCAGGTTAAGCATACTATTGTTAACAGCAGATATAATGACTATGTTAATAACAGAGATATTTTTATTGAGAATGAGACAAAAAGAGCTAATAAGGAACAAGAAGAGTTTTCTAAGAAGCAAGAAAGGTTTAGAAGATTGCATGACTCAGTGCAGCATGCTTTAAGAGGCACAAAAAATGATATAGAGGGCAAAAATTTAAAAGATAAAATGCGTTCGGTTAAGTCTATGGAAAGAAATATGAGTAAAGAACAAAGTAGACTTACCAAAGTTCCTGACTATGAAGAAGCTATAGATATAAAGTTTGATGATGAGATCATTGTTCCAAATGGAAAGGTTATTCTAGATATTTCTTTACCAGAGTTGCGAGCAGGTAAAAAAGTTTTAGCAAGAAATATAAATTTAGAAATTATAGGTCCAGAAAAATTATGTATTATAGGGAAAAATGGAGCCGGAAAATCTACATTACTTAAGACCTTGATTGATAAACTAAGAAACTTGAATTTGAAGGTGGGTTATATGCCACAAAACTACGAAGAACTTATAGACTATGATAGCAACGCTATTGATTTTTTGGCTTCAAATGGTACCAAGTCTGAACATACAGAAATATCGACTATTTTAGGTAGTCTTAAGTTTAAACGAGAGGATATGTTGCGTGAAATTGGTAAATTATCTGGTGGTCAAAAAGCGAAAGTGTTTTTTACAAAAATGATTATGGATAAAGCCGAAGTTCTAGTTCTTGATGAACCTACGAGAAATCTTTCACCATTATCACAACCAGAGATTATCGAGGCCTTGAGTAATTATAGTGGTTGTATTATTGCAGTTTCACATGACAGACGGTTTATAAATGAGGTGTTTTCGAAAGTCTACGAATTAGATGCAGATGGATTGCATAGGGTAAGATAGGCAATGAAATATTAAAACAAAAAACTATATTCATTTAGTAATTTAGAGGAGTATAATAACGACGAAATAATTGCTATAATAGGATAGGATTCAATAGGGAATGAATTTTGCAATAAGATTATTGCAGATGTTTAAAGAGAAGAGAGAAAAGAAATAGAAAAGAGGAAACACAATGTATCAAGATAAGAAATTAGAAGAATTAATGAATAAACTAAAGGGTGGGGTAATCATGGACGTTACTACACCAGAACAAGCTAAAATAGCAGAAGAAGCAGGTGCTGCTGCTGTTATGGCACTAGAACGTATTCCAGCTGATATTAGAGCTGCAGGTGGAGTCTCAAGAATGAGTGATCCAAAGATGATCAAAGAGATCCAAGATGCTGTTAGCATTCCTGTAATGGCTAAATGCCGTATTGGTCATTTTATTGAGGCAAGACTACTAGAAGCGATCAATATTGATTTTATTGATGAAAGTGAAGTCCTTTCTCCTGCAGATAATATTTATCACATTGACAAAAAGAAATTTAATACACCATTTGTTTGTGGTGCAAGAAACTTGGGAGAAGCTTTGCGTCGTATCAACGAGGGTGCTGCAATGATTAGAACTAAGGGTGAAGCTGGTACAGGTGACGTAGTTCAAGCGGTAAGTCATATGCGTATGATCAACAGCGATATTGCTAGAATTGCAGCTGCACGTGAAGATGAGCTTTACAATGAGGCAAAAGAACTAGGTGTACCTTATGAATTGCTTAAATATGTTCATGACCACAAGAGATTGCCAGTACTTAACTTCTCAGCAGGTGGTGTAGCTACTCCAGCTGATGCTTGCTTAATGGTTCATCTTGGAGCAGAAGGTGTGTTCGTTGGTTCAGGTATCTTCAAGTCAGGTAATCCTGTTAAACGTGCGAAAGCAATTGTTGAAACAGTTAAAAATCCATTTGACTTCGATAAGATCGCTGCATTATCTGAAGATTTAGGTGAAGCTATGGTTGGCTTAAATGAAGATGAGATTGAGGTCTTGATGGCAAACAGAGGTATATAGTTAATACTCAACTTACAAACATATTAGACATAAATTTAGCCTGAATAATATAAATTATTCAGGCTTTTTATTTGTTTTAGAGATGCAGTTGATTTAACTATATTATAGTTTAACTAAGAGATAAATCCAAAGAATGCATTTAATTGAACTATAACTATTAATAATAAAACTGGTGGAGCAATATATCTAATACAGAATCTGTAGAGGTTTTTGCTCTTGAACTTACTTCCTTGAGCATATTCATCATCTAAAGATGTTGGGTAAAACCAGCCAAGCATAATTGCTAAACATAAGCCACCTAAAGGCATTAAAATTCCCTCGGCTAGAAGATCAAAAAAGTCTAACCAAGTAGATAATCCAAATGGATGATGTAAGTTTGAATTACCTAATGCATCATATGAAATCAAACTAGATCCTAATACAGTTGCAAGGTAAACCAATGCAGAAACTAATTTACGGTTAGGCTTTTTGCCACGAGCTACTTGTGCATCTAGAATTGAGGATAAGAAACCTTCTGTCATAGCTATTGATGAAGTCAAAGCAGCAAATAATACAAGTAGATAGAAAATGCTAGCAAATAGTGGGCCAGTAGTTCCCATGTCATTAAAAACAGCTTGCAAGGATACAAATAATAAACCAGGACCGGCTTGTGGCTCTAGTCCAAAAGCGAAAACTGCAGGCATGACAGCTAAGGCAGCAAATATAGAAATTATGGCGTCAGATAATGTTATTATAGCCGCATTTTTCTCAATATTGCTATTTTTGCTTAAGTAAGATCCATAAGCAATTATCGCTCCTGATGATAATGACAAAGAGAAGAACATTTGACTTCCAGCTGCGGCAAAAACTTCTAAGAAACCTAGGCCTTCAAATTTTGAAACGTCAGGTTTGAATATAAATTTTAAACCTTCTCCGGCACCTTCTAAAGTACAGGCACGAATTACAATTATTATTAACATAATAGTTAGTGTAGGCATTGCAAAATTTGAGAACTTCTCAATACCACCAGATACACCCAGGGAAACTATAATTAATGTAACTGCAAGGAAAATCCAAGCATAAATCATTGGTTCTGTTCCGGCAGATATGAACTCTTCAAAAAAAGCTCCAGTATGAGTAACAGCTATTTTTGAGGAACCAGCTGAGAATAAGTTTTTTAAATTTGCTATTAGATATTTAAGAATATAACCACCAAAAACAACATAAAAACATAATAGTAGGAAAGGAGCGATTACATTAAACCAACCAACAAATTTAAATTTTGGAGAAAAAGTTTTGTATGCTTGGATTGCACCTTTTTCACTTTTCCTACCCAAGGCAATTTCTCCCATCATCAATGGAAGACCCACGGTGAAAACAAGTAGTAGATAAACTATAAGAAAGGTGAACCCCCCGTTCATTCCCATTTTATAAGGGAATCCCCATATATTACCTAAACCAACTGCCGAACCTATTGATGCCATCAGAAATCCAAAGTTGGATGAAAATTTGTCTTTGTTTTCGTTCATATTTCCTCCTAAAAAGCAGATACGTTGTACTGCTTCTAAATGCTTCCAACAAGTGTAGCATAATATGAATTTTAATGTTCATGATTTATTAATATTTTCGTTGAGAACAGTAGTAAGGATGCAAATTAACTCCATCTGAAAATCTATGACTATTTGATATTTGATATACTTAAATTTGAGTAAATAAATATATTGGAGTATATGTAATGAACAATTATAAAGGCCCTCAGGTAAATTATAAAACCAAGCACAAACCACAAAAACATAATAATTTTAATAATCAAAGCAAAATAGTGTCAGTAATAATTATTGCATTAGCTTTTCTAATTCCAACTGTAAGTAGTTTATTCAATAACAGAGCCAACACTAGCAAGTTAGACAGCAATAATTTAGAGAAAGTTCAGGTAGTCAAGCATGTGGATGGAGATACTGTGCATGTCAAATTTGCTGACGGTAGGATTGAGAAACTGAGAATTATTGGAGTTGATGCTCCTGAATTGGCAAGTGAGTTTAGAGAAGCTGAATTTTACGCTGAAGAAGCAAGTGAATATTTGCATGATTTAATTTATGGAAAAACAGTCTATCTAGAGAAAGATGTTTCAGACAGAGATCAATACAACAGATTGTTGAGATATGTTTGGTTGGAATCAGCAGTAGATAATGTTGACTTCGATAATATTACAAAAACTGATTTAGCCAATCATATGGTAAATGCAAAATTGCTAGCAGATGGTTATGCAAAATTGGTTACCTTCCCGCCAGATGTCAAATATCATAAGTTTTTAAGAGATTTTAATAAAGAAGCTAGAGAAGAAGATTTGGGCCTGTGGAGTAAAAGGAATTAGTAAAATACAATTTCATGAAATGTATAAAGGATTAATAAATAATTTCTCCACAAAATATCCATAAGTGTTTTTTATAATAAGGGTGTAATTTCTATCTATGCTTTTTGAGATTGAGTTTGGAGTGTGTAAATGGAATTAAAGACTAGTGATAAAAAAACAATTCTTCTATTAGAAGATGAAGAGCAAATAAGAGAGGTAGTTGCTGAGTACCTGATGCTTGCAGGGTATGAAGTTGTAGAGGCTAGTAATGCAGAAGAATCATTTGATATTATCGATGATACTTCAATAGATTTAGCAATACTAGACATCATGTTACCTGGAGTTTCTGGCATGGAAGTTTTGCAGTATATCAAAAATAATAGAGCCTCAGTACCTGTGATTATGTTATCTGCCTTGAACGATGAACAAAGTCAGTTGCAAGCTTTTAATTATTATGCAGATGATTACGTCAGTAAACCATTTTCACCAATTCTTCTGCTTAAAAGAATTGAAACTATTTTAAGAAGAGTTAGTTCTGACGAAAGTGTTAAATCAGAGGGTTTAGTACTAGAAAATGAAGAGTATTAAGCTTACTATAATGGTGAAAATTTAAACTTAACGCTAACTGAGTACCAAATTCTAGAATTATTAATGGGTAGGTCATCAAAAGTATTTTCTCGAGAAGAAATTATTACTTATGTTTATCAAGGCGATTATTTCGGAAGTGACAGAGTTATAGATTCACATATTAAAAACTTGCGCAAAAAATTACCAATCAATTGTATTAAAACCATAACGGGTGCAGGTTATCAGTACAAAGAATAATGAATTTAGGCATGAAATATGAATAAAAGAGAGGTTCAAACTAATGAATTTATCAAGGAAAACATTTATATATACTCTTTCACTGGCAGCATTAATAATAGTATTTATAGTTTTGTATTTGATAATATTTTTACCATCTTTGTACGTGGAATATTCTTATGAAAGACAGGCCAATTTGCTTACCCAAAGGCATATGGAGTTTTTAGAGAATAATGAATATGATAGTGATAACGCAAAGGCAAATTCCTCCGTATTTACGACAACTATTAGCATTGATGAAAAAGACTTAGATAAAATATATTATTATAATTTGAACTTTTCTGGGGTTCTTGAACTTAAGGATGAGAGACTAAAAGAAATAGTTGCTAAAATTACTCCTAACCTAAAAAAAATAGCTAAAGCTGAAGATGTTAGTACTTGGGATGAACTCGAGGATATTAATATACAAGATTTTATTGATGAGTCAGAAACTAAATTATTTAAAATTAATAGTTTTAAATTTCAACCACTAAACATTGATAAAGATAGTACACAGTATAATTTTGTTAGATTATCAAATGATACAAGTTTAAATTCAGCGAGAACCAAAATTGACGGAAATGACTATGCCAATAATTTAGTAGTAACTTATAGAAATAATAAGATTATAGTAACTGCATATTCAGCAGTAGCAGGGTCTATAGATGAGATAGTTCCAATTATACTTATGAATATTCCGGTCATTATTGCAGTAATACTGGTAATTATTATTTTATCTACATTGTGGTTCTCTAATCGAATAGTTAAACCTATAGAGAAGATCACCAGTCACACTAATGAGATGATTAATATGCCTCTTGATAAAGCTGGTTCTATAATGCCTCTACCTCTAAAGACTAATGATGAATTTGAAATACTAGCTAATGATATCGATGAATTATATTTAAGGTTAAGTGAGCAATATGAGAGGCTT
The DNA here is from genome assembly GCF_002998295.1 of Fastidiosipila sanguinis. Classification (GTDB taxonomy): domain Bacteria; phylum Bacillota; class Clostridia; order Saccharofermentanales; family Fastidiosipilaceae; genus Fastidiosipila; species Fastidiosipila sanguinis. The sequence goes on along the minus strand of NZ_CP027226.1, from coordinate 1,129,723 downwards.
AAACAGGATATGAAAAGTAGAGAAGTATTCTTGCAGGCAAGTTCTCATCAGCTTAAGACTCCTATTACTGTTTCATTGCTTTTGATAGAAGGCATGATCGGCGATATTGGTAAATATAAAGATCACTCAATTTACCTACCAAAAGTAAAGAATGAATTAATTAATATGAGATTTATTATCGATGAACTTCTAGATATGAATCAAGATTTATTGAGTGTAGATATTTCTAACAAAGAAGAAATTGATATGCGAGCTTTGGTGGAGAATTTAATAGATAGATGGTTCAGTGTTATCGACAAACGTGAGCTACATATTGAATTTTCTGGAAATGCAAGTATTACAAGCAATTTAAATTATATTCAGAAAATAACTGAGAATATAATTGAAAATGCAATCAAATATGCCCAAGAAGGTAGCACAATATTAATTGAATTAGATTCACACAAATTAGAGCTACAAAACAAAACTGAAGTTGCTAATGAAGAAATTTTTAACCATATATTTGAACCATTTGTAAGTAGTGGCAGCTCGGGAAATGGATTAGGTCTTTATTTTTCTAATTATTATGCGAAAATTATGGGATATTCTTTGGATGTTTTTTTAGAGGATAATATTGTAACCAGTAGAATTAATTTTTCATAATGTTTTCATATATTTATTATCATAAGCGTCTTTTTTAGATAAATATCTCCTAAAAAACACATCTTCTACATAAAATATCCACATAAGCTATTTAAGATTAAATTATAAAAGTTATAGGAGGACAGAATGCTTAAGATTAATAATTTAAAAGTTAAGTATGGCGATTTACTAGCGTTAGATATTGATCAAGAACTATATATTGAAGATGCGGATAAGATAGGCATTATTGGAAGCAATGGCGCAGGGAAGAGTACTTTAATTAAAGCTATTCTTGATTTAGTTAATTATTCCGGCAATATTAGTTTCAGAGATTCTAAAGATAATATATCTGTTCATATGCAAGATAATAACTATTCTGAAAACGTAAATGTTGCTGAAATCATCGAATTAGTAACAGGTAGCGATTGGAAGTCAGATGAGAAACTTAAAGAACTAGTTGAGTTTTTCTCTTTCCAAGATTCTTTGAAGAAAAAATTCAAACATCTATCCGGAGGTCAAAAACAAAGATTGACTCTTATTCTAGTGCTATATCAAGAAACAAGTTTGGTTCTCTTTGATGAAGTGACTTCTGGATTAGATTATGAGACTCGTCAGGATCTAGTTGAGTTGTTGATGCGATGGTACGAAGACAAAGGAACAACTATTTGCTATGTAACTCATTATTATGAGGAATTAGAACTCCTGGCAGACAAAATTCTTTTATTAGACCATGGTAAACTTATTTGTTTCGGTGACAAAGTAGAACTTTTTGAAAAATATTGTGGATATAACGCCTTCATTATTAATACACAAAATTATATTCCGGAGCTAGATGTATTCAAAAAACTTTATTCTCCAGAACATATTACGGCCTTCAGAGCTGATAATGAGGAAGAGTCTACTGTAATAAGCCAAGTTCTGATAGAGAAAAATATAAATTTCAAGAAAACAAATAATGATATTGAGTTAATGAGCTTCAACGCCATTCGTCAATATAAGCAAAATAACGGGAGCTTGAATTATGAAAAATGATAAATTATCACGTCTGATTAAATATGAATTTAAAAACTTACTAGGGTCATGGTACATACCAATGCTAGGTGTAGTATTTCCTATATTTTTAGCTTTAGTTATTGGTAATCAGGTGATCAGCGAAGTAAAATCAATGTCTAATTTTATTGATCCTAAAGAAGTTTCAACAGGAATAAGTTTAGGATTTCTTCAAGTAATTCCAATGGCATCTATATTTATGGGACATAGTGCCTTATATTCTCAAGAGTTAGAAAACAAAATACTTCTCAGATTAAAATTATTTTCTTTTAAACAGAAGGAAATCTTAATTAGTAAAATGCTATCTCAACTTGGATTTTTACTACTTGCATTTATAATTTACTTTATAGCGACTTATGTTGGCTTGGGGTGGGAAGTTTATAGTTTAGCTGGGACACTTAAATTTTTTGCTTTAGTTTTAATTGAGTGTGCAATTCTTTTCACAATGGCTCATGCCATAGCCAATATATTTAAAAAATTTGGAGTCACTTATGCAATTACAATGGTTTTGTACTTCTTTATGTTGTTCTTTAGCGGAATGATGGGCTTATCAGTAGATAAGTTCCCAAGTCAAATACGTTGGATTTCTAAGTTACTACCGTTTACATATTTCGCAAATGAAGACATTTTGAAATTATGGAAAAATACATCTTATAACTATATTCCACTTATTCAATCGCTAATATTTATGGGAAGTATATCGGTATTATTGCTAGTATTAGGAAATTACTTGAATAAGAATAGAAAACAGAATGTGAAGATGCGTTAAAGTTTCTTAACTAAAACTTAATTAATAATGTTACATGGATATCATAAGTTTAACAAAACTTCGTTAGTATAAACATAAGTATCTTTAATATAAAGATAGGAAAGAGAGGAAATATTATGTTAATTAATATTTTGGCATGGATTATAGTTGGTGGTGTAGCAGGATGGCTAGCAAGTTTAGTCATGAATAGAGATGGCGGTTATGGTCTAGTAGGTAACGTAGTAATCGGTATTATTGGTAGTTTCATCGGTGGTTATGTACTAAGATTCTTCGGACAAAGTGACCCTAACGCATTTAGTATTCTAGGTATTTTAACTGCTGCCCTAGGTGCAGTTATTCTGCTAGTAATTTTAGGATTGATACGAAAATTGATTAAATAAAGTCATTATTGAGTATTAAATTAATCTTGAAATAAGAAAAGTGCCGCATGACTATTTAGCATTTAGCTTGCGGCATTGTTTATTTAGAAGATAAATTTTTAGTTTTGCTTAACCTTTAATTTAGATTTCATCTGTTATAATAATACCAAAAATACATTTGTAGAGGATAAAATGGATAGCAGAAGTTCTCATAATAATGTTTATATTAGTAATAGAGGTACTAAACTTGGATTCAGAGGTGAACTGTTTATCCAAGCGTACTTTTTGTTGCAAGCTCTTGTATTATTTATCTATGGTTTACAAATATCAGATTTAAGTGCTAAATTATTTAATCCAAATTTTGCTTTTTTTCAGTTTTCTTTATACTGTTTAATATTATCTCTACTTTATTTAACAGAGACAATAGTATTAAATAAGCGTCCTGAGTTAGCAAAATCGAAAACAGAATTAAAAAATAAAGAAAAGTATTTTTCTGTTCTAACTTTTATGTTCTGGGCACTAACTATTGCACTAAAAACTAATCTCTGGCATTTAGTAGCTGGATTATGTTTAATAGCAATATCGTATGCATATTACAACAAGGCTTGGGGTAAGGCTTTTAACATTAGCTTCTCAATCTTATTAGTATTACTTATTCAGAAGTTATGGCAAAAAGATAATTCTCTTCCGGAAAGTTTCTCAGGAGTTGCAGAATATAAGTATGATATTCAAATAATAAAAACTTATGTTTTAGCAGTATTTTTAATTGTATTTACTATTTTTTGCATATATGTATCTTATAAATATTTAGCGAATAAACAAGAGAAACTTGATATTTCTAAAGAAAGTTCAAATAAAAAACTCAAGGTAGTGACTATTACTTTATCTGTCTTAGCATTATTAATTATTCTTACTACTCAACTATACTTATGGGCTAGATTAAGATCGTATTCTGTTTCAACTTATGATATGGGTATATTTACGCAAATGTATCACAGTATTATTAGAAATGGGAAACCGTTAAGTACAGTTGAACGAGATTTTCAAACAAGCCACTTTAATATACATGTCTCGCCGACTTTATATTTATTAGTTCCGCTGTTTAAATTGTTCCCATATCCAGAGACATTACAATTATCCCAAATTTTTGTTGTTTACATCGCATTGATTCCTTTCTTATTATTGGCAAAAGAATATGGTTTAAGATCTTATAAATTAGTTTTAGCCGGAGCAATTTTTTCATTGCAACCAGCATTTTTGCTTTCTAATTATTATGACTTCCATGAAAATATATTTCTGGCACCATGCATAATGTTTTTGATTTACTTCATTTATAAAGGAAATTATATTGGTATCATAATTTCCGGATTGCTTTTGCTGGGTGTAAAAGAAGATGCTGTAATTTACTTTGTAGCCATAGCAATTTACTTATTTATCGGATATAAGGATAAGAAGGTTACAAAGTTAGATTATAAAAAAGCACGTTTACTTGCTGTTTTTATGATTGTTGTGGGGGTAATAGTTTTCACAGTGAACATACTATATCTGAGAAACTTCGGTACAGGTGATATGTCGGGAAGATTTTCAAACCTAATGCCAAATGAAAAGTATGGTTTACCAGGAATAATACTCACTTTAATCTTCAATCCAAGTTTTTACTTGCTGACAATATTTTTACCAAGGAAATTTATCTTCTTATTTTTGACTCTTATGTTCATGGGATTTTTGCCGCTGTTCATTAGAAGATTTTCGGGTTTGGCATTGCTTTTGCCGTTATTGATAATAAATTTAAGCAGCAACTATGCCTATCAATTTGAGCTATTTTTCCAATACAATTATGGATCGCATTTAATGTTGATAATTCTTGCTTTGATTGTAGTTACAGATAATTTATTTGATAAAAAAGAAGATCTATCTCATGAGTTTAGTTCACATGCTGAAGGAAAGGCAAAGCGAATAAGTTCAGTTTTAATAAGTAAAAATAATTTAATTGACTTAGGACTTATCATAGCGGTAACTGCTTCAGTAATTATAAATGTTTATTGCTTAAATAATCGCAGCTCAACAATACTAAAGGCGTTGATACCAAGTTATAGGATAGAAGAGTATGACAAAGTCTTGCCAAAAATACCTAGAGATGAAATTATTTGGGCAGATCCTTTCTTTACTACATATCTTGCCGATACTGAGTTTTTGTATGATTTAGATCATCATAAGTATAAGGAAGGTGAGCAGCTACCTCGATATATTGTGATGCCAAAGATTAAAATCAATACTCTTGAAGATGATATACAGCTGTTAATTGACGAAAAATATATGCTTGATGACATTTCAGGTGATTATATTTCTGTTTATAAATTAATGGAATAACAGCTTAACTTTTTTCTATAAGTGTCATGGTATTGTTATTGCTACCATAGTCTGAAATCCTTATAATATAAGAAGTTGTATTGGAGGAGTTTTATGAGAGAAGCACTAGAAGAGAAACTTGTAAAAGAATTTCCTTTCTTAGAGGAGAACTCAGAGCAGGGAGAAGACAGAATAGATAATTTGTATCTGGCTTTTGGTTTTGAATGCGATGATGGTTGGTATGAATTATTGAAAGAGATGTTCAAAGAGATTGTGGATCGTTATAAGCTAGCAGGGTTAGCAGTTGACTTAGAAGTCTTGCAGATTAAGGAAAAGTTTGCAGAGTTAAGGGTGTACTACTCTTTTAAACAAGGAGATAGTCCAGTTAATCAAGAGCTTAGAAATGATATTGATAAAATCATAGAAGCGTACGAGAACAAAAGTAACAAAGTTTGTGAAAGCTGTGGTGCTGAGGGAGTATTAAGGAAAAAGGGCTATCTTATGAAGACTCTTTGTGATCAGTGCTATGCTAAATTTATTAAGTAAAATAAGCATTAATGCTTTTTAAAATGGGTATATGAGGATTAGAAAAAATAATTGTAGGAGGTTCTTATGGGCCAAAATATTATTGTAAACAAGGAACAGATGACGTTTACACTCAATACAAATAACAGTAGTTATCAGATGAAAGTCGATAAGTACAAGAGACTTTTGCATACTTGGTATGGGGGAAAAATTTCTGGTGCAGATTACTCATATTTGATTGAGGTTCTAGGAAGGGGCTTTTCAGGAAATCCGGGAGATGTTTCAAAAGAGGGCGATAGAGATTACACTTTGGATTTGCTGCCACAAGAATTCCCACAACATGGTACAGGCGATTATAGAATTAATGCTTTAGATCTTGTTTGGGAAAATGGTGCGAGAGGTACTGACTTTGTCTACAAGGATCATAAAATAATTGGAGGACAACCTGAATTGCAAGGTTTGCCACATTTCTGGACATCAGCAGATAACAAAGAAGCTGTTGAGACTCTCGTAGTCGTATTAGAAGATTTATATAGTGATTTAGAATTGGAACTATATTATTCAATTTTCCCAGAGTATGATTTGATCGTAAGATCATCAAAGATAACAAACTTAGGAAATGAAGAAGTAGTATTAAAGAATATTGCTTCTGGAGCTCTAGACTTTATTAACAAAGATTTTGAACTGATTAATTTCCCTGGAAGACATTTAAAAGAAAGAAATGCATCTAAGGTAGAGTTAGGTGAGAATATTTTCCAAATAAGAAGTACAAGGGGAACATCAAGTCACCAACAAAACCCAAGCCTATTTTTACAAGAACAGGGAGCCTGTGAAGACAAGGGTGAAGTATATGGTTTGAGCTTAGTGTATAGCGGAGGCTTCAATATATCTTGTGAAAAAGACCAATTAGGACAAATAAGAGTTGTTGCAGGTTTAGATGATAGCAACTTTAGCTGGATACTAAAAAATGGTGAGAGTTTCCAAACACCAGAATTAGCAATGTGCTACAGTCCTGAAGGTAGAGGTGAATTATCTAGAAATCTTCATAGAGCGGTTAATAATAATTTAATTAGAAGCTCATGGTCCGATAAGCGTAGACCTGTACTAATCAATAACTGGGAAGCGACTTATTTCGATTTTGATAAAGATAAGATTATAGAAATAGCAAATAAAGCTAAAGAATTGAACTTTGACTTACTCGTTTTAGATGATGGTTGGTTTGGTAAACGTGATTTAGATATATCTGGTTTAGGTGACTGGATTCCAAACGAAACCAAAATTGGTGGTACTTTAGAAGATTTGATAAAAGATGTTAATGAACTTGGTTTGGACTTCGGAATCTGGATGGAACCTGAGATGGTCAACGAGGATAGTGACCTGTACAGAGCGCATCCTGATTGGGCGCTTGCAATTCCAGGAAGAGAACCAAATAGATCTAGGGTGCAATTGGTTTTAGACTTTAGCAGAAAAGATGTTCAAGACTTCGCAATTTCAGCAATTGATAATGTCTTGCAAACAGGAAATATTACTTACTTGAAATGGGATATGAATAGATCACTATTCGATCTATATAGTCATAGTTTACCAGCTGAAAAGCAAGGCGAATTATCACATAGATATGTACTTGGTGTATATCGTGTCCTACAACATCTTTTAGACAATTATCCTGACTTATTGATAGAAGGATGTAGTGGTGGAGGAGGCCGTTTCGACTTGGGAATGCTTTACTATACTCCTCAAATTTGGACAAGTGATAATACAGATGCGTTGGATAGAACTAGAATTCAGCATGGTACCTCATTTGTGTATCCTCTCTCAAGTATCTCAGCACACGTATCAGCAGTTCCAAATCATCAGAACCATCGTGTGACACCAATTAGTACGAGAGCTTTTACAGCTCTGCAAGGGGCATTCGGTTATGAGATGGATCTTTCTACATTGTCAGAATCTGAGCAAGAGTTTACTAAGAAATTTATAGATTTCTATAATAAACACTGGGAGACCGTCCAAAAAGGTGACTACTACAGACTTGTTGATCCGTATGAAAATACCTACGTAACAGCTTGGGAAAATGTTGCAACAGATAAAGCAGAAGCTATTTTAACGGTTGTATATAAAGATTTAGCTGCAGCAGGCTTGGCTGAATGCATTAAATGGAAAGGTTTATGCAAGGACAGTGATTATAAGCTAACACTATACAAAGGTTCTGAAGAATTTGATTGTGGCGTGTATAGCGGACTCGACTTAATGGTTGCAGGAATATTGGTCGAGAGAGGCAGACAAAACTACGATTCTGTATGCTATATTGCGGAGAAAGTATAGGGGCATATAGCAGTAGCAAAGATTTGTTGAAGTCAAAGTTTGAATTAATTTAGTTTTTCGAAGGCGTGCCAGATATAAATGGCACGCGTTTTTATGTCTTATATTTTCTAGGTGCTAAAAAGATAAACAAAGCAGAGAGATTTTGAACGTGGTAAAATAAAGGTATCCTAAAAGTAGGAGGTATGAATTATGAGGAAAAACATATTTAATAAATCAGGTAGAAAGAAGTTAAAACAATTAACTTTAATCGCAATGGTAATAGCACTAGCTGTTACTCCTTTAGCTGCTTGTAAACACACTGACGAAGATACGAATAAAACTACATCCAATACTACTTCAATGCAAGAAGATTCAGATACAAGCACTACAACTAGCGAAAGTACAGAGAAGACAACAGAGGCAACTACAACTCAGGCTGAACCTCAAGAAGAGATGAAAGTAAATCTGTACTACATTAAAGAAGCGACAGTTAATGGTGGCCAAGGCGTACAAGATAATCAAGCTGATGGTGAAAAATCATACTATTTAGTCAGAGAAACTCACACTATTCCAAAAACAGAAGCTGTTGCAAAAGCAGCTCTAGAAGAGTTATTGAAGAATGATGCACAAACTGAAGGCGCTTTCGTATCTTTCCGTGAAGATCAAAAAATCCTAGGAGTAGATATAGAGAATGGTGTAGCTACAGTCAATTTGTCACCTGAATATTTATTGCAAGAACAGAGTGGTAATGCAGAAACATATTCTATATTGGCAATGGTTAATACTCTCACAGAGTTCCCTTCTATAGAAGAAGTTAAGTTCCTTGTTGATGGTGAAGAGGCTCAAGTAGGAGGCCTTGCTGGTATAAAAGTTCCGGAGAAATTGGTTAGAAATTTAAGCTTAGTCTTAGAACCTGAGATTTGGATTAACACTCCAGAAGATGGTGCAGTTTTATCAGGCAACAAGATAAGGGTAGAAGGTTCTGCCATGGTTTTTGAGAAGACATTACATTATAAACTTGAAGATAAAGATGGAAATGTTTTAGTTGAAGATTTCCTGACTATGTCAGAAGGATCAGACATGAGAGGAATTTTTGACTTCGAAATTGAAGTGCCTGAGACTGATGCAAGTGAGTTTAAATTATCATTGTACGGAGCGAGTGGTAAGGACGGTTCACCAACAGGTTTGGTAACTCACACATTCACAATCAAATAAAAGGTGATGAGGTCAATAAATGTCTTGGCATGAGTTTGCAGAAATAGAATGCAATAAACCTTATTTTAAAAATATTATTACGCAAGTGGAAAATGAGCGATCAAAGCACGAAGTATATCCATTATCTGGGGATGTGTTTCGTGCTTTTGAGCTGGTTGAACCTGAAAATGTCAAAGTAGTAATTCTAGGGCAAGACCCATATCCAGGTTTTGAAATCCACAATGGACAAGAAATACCCTATGCAATGGGTTTAAGTTTTAGTGTGCATCCACAATTAAATTTGCCCAAGAGTTTGATTAATATTTTCCAAGAACTAAAAGATGATCTAGGAATAGATAAGGCAAATGGAGATTTAAGTGAGTGGTGTAGACAAGGCGTGTTCTTGTTGAATACTTTTCTAACAGTTAGAAAAGGGCAACCCTTAAGTCATAACTATATTGCCTGGGATGAGTTTACGCATAATGTTTTAAGCTATTTATTGGAGAAAAATCCAAATATAATTTTTGTATTATGGGGGAAAAAGGCAGAAAATTCAGTGAACGACTTGCCTATTAAATACATGATAGTCTCGAGTCACCCATCGCCGCTATCGGCATATAGAGGGTTCTTGGGCTCTAGACCTTTTAGCAGAATAAATAGAATGCTTGAGGACTTAGGCGAATCTAGAATTAATTGGTAAGTTAATTAAACAATAGAAGCAATTAAGAAAGGAAAGTGATTATAACAATGAAACTTGCACAAGCATTACAAATCAGAAGTGACCTGCAAAACAAAGCATTAGACCTTAGAACTAGATTAGAGAACAATGCGACCTATCAAGAGGGTGAACCAACTGCGGAGGATCCTTTGAAGTTGATTGAAGAGTTAGAAGGTGTAATTTCTAGTTTAGAGACTTACGTTTATAGAATACATAAGACAAACAATGAAACAATTACTGCAGATGGATCTATATCTGAACTTTTAGCAAAGCGAGATGCTCTGGCATTAAAAAGAAGCATTTATGAGAATTTCCTAAATACTGCATCTGACATAAGTCCAAGATATAGTCGAACAGAGATCAAGACATTCCCATCTGTAAATGTAAGTGAACTTAGAAAAAAAGCTGATGCAATTGCAAAAGAACTAAGAGAACTTGATTTGCTAATCCAAGAGGCTAATTGGACGATAGAATTGTTGTAATTTTAACTTTTTGCGAAATGTAGAAGTTGGTAGCTAAACCTAGGCGAATGCTACTCTCGGGAACGAGTATAAAGATCCCACTGCATTGGCGTACTTGAGCAGTATAAGGTTCGATCCCTTGTTGAAAATTGAGCTCGTGATACTTGAAATGCGGATTGTTGTGAATTGTAATTTATTACCTTGGCGTTGATAGGCTTAGTGAGGGCGGTGTAGGGGATTTTAAAACTTTTAATTTAAAACCATTGTGCTATGGTTATATTATTAATACAAATTCTTTTTTGAAAAGGGGGAATTAATATGAGGAAAGATGATTTTTATAGCAAGCAAGCTATGAAAAAGAAAGCTTTGTCTTTAAGCTTAGTATTTTTGTTTATTTTATCTTTTTTAGGACAAAATACTTTGCTACAAGCAGAGCCAGAAGTGGCTGGACAGGACAAAACAAATGCTGTTTATAATGTAGGTGTTGAAGCTTCTCAAGGTGGAAAAACAGTTGGCGATTTAAGCAACTTAAACCTAGAGAGCTCTTTTAATTTGAAGTTTTCTTTCATGTTCAAAATTGTTAATGATGAAAACATAGGAGATTATATAAATCAAGGTCTAGAAAATGAAAAAGAGCAAGTAAATGAGAAAGATATTGCAAATATTTACTTAGGAGAGAATATTAAGGCTGCAGATGAAGCAAAATTGACAACTCCAGTCTATGAAGTTAAATCAGGTCAAAAAGTTGGTGTAATCAGTATATTTAATGACGATTCTGGTAAAACTTTTGCAAAAATGGAGTTCTTAAGTGACCCTAAAGATCCAAAAGGACAATTTGATTATGAACCTGAAGATCTACAACAATTGACTGTAGAATTTGAAGGTATGTTTGAGGCATTGAGAGGTAAAGATAATCACGGCACTGGTGATAAGAAATTTATAAAAATTCTAGAAAAAGAAATTGAATTACCTAGCCAAGAAAAAGTTGAGAAGTTTACTCTAAATAAATCTGGTGCACAAATAGGAATGGATAACATTATGTGGACCATTAAAGCTTCAAGAACAGTAGATAGCCAAAAGGCTGATATAGCTGGAAACAAAATAGTTGATAATCTAAGCAATGTTGGTGAAGTTGTACCAGGAAGTTTCAAGATTAACAATAAAGCTGTTGAAGATAAGGATATCTATAATAGTGCTACAAAAACTATAGAGTATACATTCCCTGAAGGTAGTGAAGGCGAACAAGTAATTACTTTTGAAACTAAGATCCCTTGGGGTGACAAGGCAAAAGTTACAGTAGAGAATAAAGTTCAACTCGTCAAGCCAGAGGGTGAGCCTGAAGAACACATTGCTAAAGTTGAGCCAAGCAAAGCTCCTCAAATTAGTAAGACTTTTAAAGGCGTAGATGTAAATATAGATAATAATGAAAAAGCTCTCCTCTGGGAAATAAGAGCAGGGAAAGCTGGCTTCAGCTATGGACCTACATGGATTTCTGATGTTTTCTTGGGTAAAGAAAATGCTCCTAAACCAACAAGAGTTGAAGTCACTGTTGAAAAATTAAATGCTGAAGGTAAGTGGGAAATAATAAATCTAGATGATTCATTTGTAAATGCTAAAGATAAACCTGCGCCTCAAATGAAAGAAGATGATCCATGTCCTGCAATACCAGATAAATATACTAAATCTGAAATTTATGATTTTGGTGAAAATGCATTTACTAGCAAAATAAAAGATGATGAGTATGCAGTTAAGAGTACAAATTGGTTCTTCCTACCTAACTTAAATGGTGAAATTAAAATTACTTTTAAACAAATTTATGCTACTGATGCAGTTATCGAATCAAATGCAATTAAAAATACTGCAGAGATATATAACTGTGGAATTTATTATACACCGATAAATCCACCTATATTTGTAGGTTTAGGAAGTATCAGTAAACATGCAGTAACTTCTGGAGAGTATAACGTTTATGGAACTGCACCTTTATTTAGACAGGGCATTTTTCCATGGAATATTAATGTTGACTTAAGTAAGGCTTTCGTAGACGAAAATGTTTCTGTCTATGAAGTATTCTTTTACGGCAGTGAAGAGGAATTAAAAGCGAACAAAACTAAGTTAACTTTAAATGAAGAAGATATAGCAAAATTACCTGAAGGAACATTTACTAAACTCATGGAGAATAACGTAAATGTAAACTTAGCATATGTAAAAGATTCAATTAAATCTAATAATTCTGAAGATAAGTTAAAAGTAGATGTTTATCCATTAATGCTAAATGGTGAACAAGTAGGTGAAGTCGTTAGAGTTTCTGGTTTCAGAGAAAGTAAAAAATATGAATTAGAGATTCAAACTCAGATTCAAGATTTCTACGAAAAAGCTCATGGGAAATCGCATTATGACACTGGGATCATGAGCAATACAGCCATACTTGCAATGGGCAAGGCTGAGTCATTAAAACTTCTACCTGCAACAGACTATGATAGATTTGATGCGAACTTATTTAGAAAAACAGTTTTGAATTATGATGTTGATCTAAATGATTTAAAATCTGTATGGCAAGTTAAAGATGCATCCTATGGGTCTATTTACACTGATTACTATAAGAAAGTCGATCCAGCAAAGACCTTTAATTATAAGGATAGAACAAGCTTCTTCCGTATTAATATAAATCCATTTGGTACTAACTGGGAGGAGTATCTAAAAGATGTCAAGAATAAACCAGAGACATTACCAAATTACGACAAGGTAGTGCTAACAGATAACTTACCAGATGATTGGAAATTAGTGCCAGTAGATGATAGCGGTGCAATGTTCGCTGTCTATGAAGCTAGTCCGTCAGAATTAATTCAAATTGAATATAGTATTTCTTATGGTGGTAGTCCTGGACAAAAGAGAAATTTACGTGATCCTCAAGCAACCAGAAGACTTAGTGATGCTGAAATTAAAAATCTCTTGACCTTTGATGAAGCGAAAAAAGAATGGACTTTTAATAACATCGATGGAAAATCTTACATGGTAGTTGCCAAGGCTCAATTAGATAAAGCAGCTTTTGAAAAGCTTACAGAAAATATGTCACAACCAGATGAAGCGCATGCTTACATTAACAATGCACAAATTCAGGCAAACAATGAATTGCCAAGAAATGCAAGTGATAACATGAATGTTAAATCTGAGTTATTGAGCAAGAAACAACCAGTATGGAAGGGTGCTGATGCAGAAGGTACAGCATCTCTAGAATGGACTATTGAACATAAACCATATTTGAAAGACTATAAGTCAGTAGAGTTAACTGACGTTTTAGATGAGAACCTTTATGTTCCTGTAAACGAAAAAGGTCAATTAGATCTAAACACTATTAAAGTTGAATACTCTTCAGAACTAGGACCTGATGGTGAATATAGTAATTATCAAGAAGCAATGGTAACTGCTATGAATTCTAAAGATTCTAATACAGTACAAGCTATATATGATGCTAAGACGCATGAGTTGAAGTTCAACCTTCCTGATAATAAAGATCCTAAGAATCCTAGAGCATGGAAGATTACATATCTAACATACTTAGAACCACTAAATATTGATAGAGATACTGTTAAGAATATAGTTAAATTCCAATCAGCTCTAGGTGGTTCAGAAGCTCAAGGTGAGTGGGAAGAACAATTAAAAGATAATAAAGCCTGGGCTAGCTTGAAGAAATATCCAGTTTATGTATTCCAAAAAATGGGTAAAGCAGATAAAGATAGTAATTATGCACCTCTAGCAGGAGCAACATTTGAATTGTATTTCAACAAAGAAGTGGTAAATACAAAAGTCAGTAGAAATGATGGAAAAATTATCTTTGTCAATTTAAAACCTGGTGAATATGAGCTTAAAGAAACTGTAGCTCCTGAAGGTTATAAGATAATTGAAAAAACAATTAAGTTTACAATTACAACTGATGGCAAGTTAGAACTAAGCAAGACTAATCCAGATAGTGTTAAGGGAGAAGGAAGCAGACTTAACCCAGTACTAGTTTATAATGAACTTAGACCTGAGGAAACTACTACAGAAACAACTGCAACAACAGGAACAAAACCAAGTAAACCAAGTGAAGGTACAAAGAGTAGCTCAAGTACAAAACCTTCAACTCCTAAAGATGTAACTGGAACTGGTGAGAGTATTAATATCTCAGCTATAGTAGGTTTAGCTGCAATAGCTTCAGCTGCAGTACTAATTTTAATCGCAAAGAGAAGAGAAGAGTAGAGTAGAGCGAAACCAAACACAAGTACAAGCTTTTAGCTTGAGTTTATAAATTAAAAGTGAGGTCAAATACAATTAATGTAGAGACCTCACTTTTCTTTTTATGTAATTATAAAAACTGATTGTTAATTAAGCTTTATAACAAATAGCTTTAGCAACCTTGTCCGCTTCGTCTTTGTTTAGTAGTGCCTCAATACAAGCTAAAGCCAATGGAATACTAGCTCCTAAACCTTGTCCTGTAATAAATTTACCTGAGACAACGACAGATTCAGCTTTATGTGTTGCTTCACCTAATCCTGATTCCCAATTAGGTGCACAAGTCGCTACCTCACTATCGAGTAGTCCTAATTTTCCTAATACAGTTGGAGCTGCGCAGACTGCAGACATAAGAGAATCGGTTTTCGCGAAATCAATTAATACTTCGCTTAGCTTCTTAGATTCATACATTCTTTCTACACCTTTGGCGCCACCAGGGACAAATAGCATATCGAATTCTTCTGGCTTAATACTATCTATGTGATCATTTGCAAGAATAGTAATATCATGAGCACTAGTTATCTCTAATCCTTCCTCAATAGAGAAAGTTTTAACTTCAATTCCAGCACGCCTTAATAGGTCGATTTGAATAATTGCTTCACCTTCTTCAGTTCCGTGAGCGAGGAATACTGCTACTTTTTTCATTGAAATACCTCCTTAAGCTATATAAATACATTATAACTTTATTAATAAACGATGATGTGAATAAAGATTAATTAAAATTTTATCTAAATATAAATCCAATAAAAGCATAAATACAGCATAAAAAAATAAAGCAAAAATCAATAAAATAAAGTATATTATATTTAAATTTGACTAAGTAGGAGGATACAGAATGTCATTTTTAGTAGAAATGTTTATGGCCTTTTTTGGCGGAATTTTTGGGGCCTATGTTGGTAGTGTTACTTCCTTTGTATTTTGTGGTCTTATGGGACTAATTGGTATTGGTGTTTATGTGGCTACAGGCAGTATGGATTTTATTACTAATGTTGCTTTTGGGCCGATTTTCACACCGCAAATTGCTTTTGCAGGTGGTGTTGCAGCAGCATCTTACTATGGTATGAAAAGTAGAAAGCAATTAGTACCAGTAGATATGGTATTGCCAGGAAATAATATAGTAGCACCGTTAGCAACAACAGGTGATTTCCCAACATTGTTAGTTGGTGGAGTTTTCGCAATGTTGAGTCAAGCTATATGTATATTATTGAGAGATTATGCTCCATTTAGATCAGATAGCCCTGCGGTTGCATTGATTATTGTGGCTTTTGTTGGACGACTTATTTTTGACGATTCTGGTGTTATGGGTAAGAACTTCAAATTATCTGAAAGATTAAATTATAATTTGAATCAAATGGCATTCCACTTGTTGGCTGCATATGCTATTGCTTTGGGAATGACATATTTTGTTAAAGTCACAGGTGTTCCAACCTTTGGTTTCTTGCTTGGTGGTCTAGTCCTAGCATTTGGTATGTTTGGTGTTCCGGTACCTGCTAATCACCATGTAAGTATGGTTGCAGCATTTGCATTTGGTGTAATACCAAATATTTGGATAGCAGCTATCTTTGGTCCATTGGCCTGGTTAACAGCAGATGTTTTAGCAAGGTTATTTAATACTGATGTTGAGTCACATATTGACCCACCAGCATTTACAATTGCTCTATTCAGTTTGATTTTATTAAACATTTAATTTTTATATCTTTAATTAATATGAGAAAGGCAATTCTTTAATGAACTGCACCCCAAAATCCGGACACAGAAGTGAAAGGATGGAGGGGTAAATTTATGCCTAAATATAGTGATGAATTCAAATTAGAAGTAATTAAAGATTACTTAAGTGGTAAGAATGGAGGGAGTGTTTTAATCGCTAAAAAATATGGAGTTCCAGTAAGAACAGTTAATAATTGGATTAATTGGTACAACGCACGTGGTAAGCATGGATTGATCAAAAAACTTACTACTAAAAGTTATAGTAGCGATTTTAAGCTTTCGGTAATAAAATATAGAGAGATAAATAAATGTTCATACCGAGAAGCAGCAGAACATTTCGGCGTTACTAATGGTGCAATTGTATATACATGGGCCAAAAAATATGAAGAGAAAGGCTTCTCTGGTTTGGAAGGAAAACAAGGAAGGTCCCGAAAAGTGTCAAAGAGTAAAAATCCAAAACCATTAAACGAGAGTGAGCGTGAAGAGTTAATACGCTTACGCGAAGAGGTAAAGTATCTTAAATTAAAAGAAATTTACGAAAAAAAGTTAGAAGCCTTGCTGGAAGAGATGGACGAGGGAGAATACCAGCCAAGGCCAAAACAAAAGTAATTCTAGAGTTACAAGTAGAGTTTCCAAAAATCCAGTTAAAAATTTGGTTAAGCTTAGCGGAGCTACCACGTTCTTCTTACTACGAATGGAAAAACAAGCTAGATAAACCTGTAGATAAAGACAAAGAGATAGTATTAGCAATAGTGCAGGTTGTAAAAGAATCTAGTTATAGATATGGATACAGAAGAGTTTCAATGAAACTTAGAAAGCTAGGATTAGTAGTTAACCACAAAAAAGTTCTACGTATTATGCGAGAACAAAACTTATTGAGCACAAAATTCAAAACAAGATCCAGAAAATATAATTCCTACAGAGGAAAAGTTGGAGAAGTAGCTGATAATTTGGTCAAGCGCCAGTTTAACACTGCTAGACCAAACGAATTGTGGTTAACAGACGTAACAGAATTCAGATTAAAGAATAGCGAAGAAAAAATATATTTATCTGCAATACTAGATACTTACAATAGTGAAATTATTTCGTTCTCAATTGACAAACACCCAACAACTGCGTTTACAAATAAAGCTTTAGATGAAGCCTTAAAAAGGGTTAAAGATGTAAGTGAATTAGTAATTCACAGTGACCAAGGTTTCCATTACCAACACAGCAGTTGGGTAAAACGATTGGAAACGAGAGGAATAAAACAAAGTATGTCCAGAAAAGGAAACTGTTTAGATAATTCACCGATGGAAAATTTCTTTGGAATAATGAAGCAAGAAATGTTTTATGGTGAAGATTTTAAGAATTTAGAACAATTAATAGAAGTAATTATAGAGTATATAAAATGGTACAATGAAGATAGAATAAAGGTAAAATTAAACGGACTTTCACCTGTTGAATACAGATTACAGTCCGCTTAAATATTATTAAATTGATGTCCGGATTTTGGGGTTCACTACATAACTGAATTGCCTTTTTTCTTTGAAAATCTTTTTAGCCTGTAAATTAATTTATCTTTCTTCAGGATACACCAAAGATATATCTGCACGCATTTTATCCATTATTTTTAGGACATTAATGTTATCTTCCCAAGTATGGGTTGGACTTTCTATTAGTCCTTTATCCAAGCATTCCATAACATGCATAGCTTCATACTCATATCCGTTGACAAGGTTTTTTTGTTCAAAGGTTTCTATTAGTTTATTATCCTTAAGGTTTGTGCTGATTCCCTCATATAAGGATGCCTCAATAGGTGACATGAAGTTGCTAACATAAATACTTCCTTTAGTTCCTGTGATTTTAGCGTAGTTTGTTAATTGATTTGCGACAGATACTATAAAAGTTGCAACTTTATTATCTTTATATATTAAAGAACCAGCCCCTGTAATGTCTACATTATCTGCTGTAGTATTTGCGTTATAGCATATAGATTCAGGGTAACCAGGGAAGAGCATATCTGCATAAGAAACTGTATAAACACCTAGGTCTAGTAAAGCACTGCCGCCTTTGTTTAGTGCAAGTACTTTAGATTCTGGGTCTAAGCCACTTGCAAATCCAAAGCTACACTCTAAGCTGGAGATTTCTCCAATTTTGCCATCATTAACCCATCCATTAACCTTTTTTGTAGTAGCTAAGAATTTGGTCCACATTGCTTCCATGAAAAATAAATTTTTAGTTTTCGCTAACTCGACCAGCTCAATAAGCATTTCACTATTTAAACAACTAGGTTTCTCAATTAGGACATGTTTACCTGCCTCAAGACAAGCCTTTGCGAGAGGGTAGTGATCATTGTTTAGATTAGCTATGTAGCAGATTTCAAGATCCTCATCTTGTAGGGCATCTTCGTAAGAAGAGTAGACTTTTTCAACTGGGAAGTTCTCTGCGAAAGTTCTAGAACGTTCTTCACTACGAGAAGCAACTGCGTATATATTAGCGTTATCCAATATCTTCAATCCTTCAGCAAAAGCTCTGGCAATTCCAGCAGGACCAAATATACCCCAGTTCCAGATTTTTTTATTTTCAATATTACCTTTAGCTTCCAATCTTATCACCTCTTAATATAAATTTTCCCTGCAGTATTTAGTTATACTACAGGGAAATTGTTTTGCTTAAATATCAAATTATTTATTTTTTACGTATTCGTGCATATCTTTGACGATGTAACGGTTATTAGGGAGTTTATCTGTTGTAACATAACCGGCTTCAGCATCAATTAATGCAGGAATTCTATTGATTAGGTTTGCACAGGTTAGTTTAACTGTGTCAGGTTTATCTACAACAACTTCTACGTCTGGCTCACCTTCGAATGTCCAAGTGTTCATGTCAAAGTCTTCAGGACCGTAAACATAACCAAGGTTGTGAGTTTCGATTGTGATACCTTCTTCAGTTTCTGTTGTAACGATAGCTTCCATACCAGTTGCGTATCCAGCTTTAACAGTGAGGCCTAGGGTAGAGGACTCGAGATCTCCCGGGTGGGTTACTGGTACACATTTTTGGGTTTGAGATTTAATAGTTAAACCAAATCTATCGCACAACCAACCATTTTGGTTCCACATGTATGATGGAACAACTTTGCCTTCGTTAATAGCTTCTAAAGTCTCTTCATAACCTAGATCATTGTATTGACCTATTTGATTTTCGAATTCTTCAATAGATAATCCGGCACCGTGACCTTCTGCCAAAGCGATTCCATAATCTTCTACGTTATAACTACTTACGCCTTTGATCTTGTTTAAAGTATGCAATGAACCAGCAATTGTATCGACCATTACACCCCAGTACATATCAGGGTAACCGCTACCGGATAAAGTAACGTTATGATCTTTTGCTAATTTATCTAATTCTGCAGTCAACTCAGCTGATGAATTCCAAGGATAGATTGCCTCTTCACAAGTACTGATAGCATTGACAGAGTTCTTGGCACAAGTTCTGAATGCATCAGAAATTTCTTCAACGGTTGATCTTGTTGCAACTACACATACATCTGGTTTTAGCTCTTTTAATGCTGAATCAAAATCAGCAGCACTTTGGATTTTAATTCCTGTTTCAGCTCCACCTGTAATTTCGGAAACGTCTTTGCCAACTAGAGCTGGGTTCATGTCGAATGCTCCTACTAGTTCGGCACCCTTTTCTTGTACATAGCGCATAAGATATTTACTCATCTTACCGCAACCAAATTGTACGACTTTAATTTTTCTGTCCATAAAATCCTCCTTAGGAAAATTAGATTTATAAGCTAATTATACTCTTAATTGGTGCTCTGTTAAAGATGGAAGGCCTTGCAAATGTCGATGTTTGCAGAATGTTTTAATAATTTATTGTTAGAATAAAGTTAATAAAGCTGTGAAATTTCCTGGAAAAGTATAGTGGGAAGTTTTGTGGAGGAAATTTTATAGGAGGGAAGTATGAAGGAGAAGTTAAGTGGTATTAGAAATAATGAGTTGAAAATTTTATACGAGAGACGCTCAGTTAGAGATTATTCTAATAAACCTATACCTAAAGAGACTCTAAATGAGGTTATAGCAGCAGGTCAGACAAGTCCGGTGGCTTTAGGAAAGTTCGAGAACTATCACATTCAAGTTATTAATTCCGATAAAGTTAAAGGGATTATAGAGAGAGGTGTTAGTGAAGTAAGTGGAAGAGAGGTTCATCCTTTATACAATGCTCCAACACTAATTGTCGTAGCCGTGAAACCTAAAGGAGATACTATTGAAAATGCAGAATATGCTAGTTCTGCCATGATAATTCATAATATGGTATTGGCAGCGGAGGCTTTGGGATTAGGTGCATGTTATATTTGGGGTGCTATAAGGTCTACTCAAAATAATGCTAAAGTTCAAGAGGCTGTTGATTTACCTGAAGGTTATCAGGCAGTTGGCTCGTTAGTTTTAGGATATCCTGCAGATGAAGAAAGTACTAGAGGGCCAAAAGAGTTTAAGGAAAGATTCTCTATAAGTTTCCTTGAAGACTGATATGAGTTTTAAGGTAGTGTTATGGAATAGGGGATCTTGATGAAAAGTGCCGTTACAGAGATAGTAATGGCACTTTTAAATTTTAATTATTGAGATTTTCTAAAATTTTAATACTTATTAACGCTCTCTGAAAAAGTTTTTCTTTTCTAAATGGGCAAATCTTTCACGATTACCTTTTAGTAAGTAGTTATTGAATTCAACTATATAAGAATATTTTTTGCCGAGATGATTTATATTAATAATGATTTTATTACCTTTATCATTTATATCAAACTCATCAACTTCGTTCCATGGGATTAGTAAGAATTTGGATTTGTCAGTAAAACTAAATTCTTTTTCGTGTATTCCTTGATGATCAAAATACAAGATAAATTGTCTGCTACTATCCATAGCGTAATAAAGTCTGTTGATGAACCATTTTAATAAATCTTTTATGAAGCCATTATGCTTCATTGCTACAAGATAATTTTCCGTATGACCAAAGTTGTCTTGAACCATTTGGATAATTTCAGAATTTGTGGTAAATATTTTACTCATTTATTTTCCTCTTTCTAATCTCCATCAATCTTATCGAAGATAAAGACTTCTTTAATATCTCTGCCTAAAACTTTACATATTTTATAGGCAGTTTCGATTGTGGGGCTAATTGTTTTGTTTTCATAAGCCATAATTGATCGCCTTTTGAGGCCTACTGCTTTTGCAAGATTGTGCTGAGAAAGCCCCATTTCTTTCCTGTACTCAGCAATTCTATTTCCGACTTTTAATTCATTCATTGATACTCCTTTGTTTATTACTATGGTTACATTTATAGTACTAATGTTACATTTATAGTACCACCGTGTTGAGGAGCAGTCAAAGGATTTTTGTGAGGAGCTATAAAAACATGAAAAAAGACGACTCGGAATATATCCTGAAAGTCGTCCCTCTATGGCTGCCAATGTAGGATTCGAACCTACAAGTACGGAGTCAGAGTCCGGTGTGTTACCATTACACTAATTGGCAATATAATTATTACTTTGATGGTTTAACTTTAACTTTGCTGAAAACAAGTCTATATGCAAAATCAATGATAAATATTATACTCCTCAGATGAATTTTTGCAAAAGTTTTGTCACAAAAAAGAGAAGGAAAAAGCAAAGGTTAGGATGCAAGTGCGACCTAACCTTTAGTGAATAAATATTCTAATTTTATAAATAACTATCTAAAGATTTCTCAAATACATTCTAGCTTCAAAAGGTTTCAATGTATTAATATCATCAATGTTATAGTTTGCTAACACTAGCTCTGAGTCGCCGATGAGATCTTCTAGTTCACGCTCTATTGTATTACCATAGAAGTTACAAATTACTAATAGTTCTTGTTCCTCAGTACTACGTTTATAGGCGAATACTTCCTCGTCATCTACAAGCAACAATTCATAATAGCCGTTTAGGAAGACATCATTGTCTTTACGCAATTGAATTAATTTCTTGTAATGGTTAAAGATTGATTTTGGATCATTAACTTCAGCAGCAACATTAACTTCTTTATAGTTATCTGTGACATCTATCCATGGTGTTCCAGTAGTGAAACCAGCATTCTTGCTATCATCCCATTGCATTGGAGTTCTAGCGTTATCACGAGATTTAGCCTCAAGAGCGTCAAAAACATCTTCCAGACTTCTTCCTTTAGCGTCTCGTTGATTAATCAAATTAAAAGCTTCAATGTCTCTATATTTAGCTTCGTCACGCCAGTGATTATTAGTCATCCCTATTTCCTGACCTTGATATATGAAGGGAGTACCTTGCATACCGAGTAGGAGAGTAGCAAACATTTTGGCAGACTCAGTTCTTAATTCCTTATCGTTACCCCAGCGAGAGACAATACGTGGGAGGTCGTGGTTTTCCCAAACTAGTGAGCTCCAGCCTTCGCCTCTAAGCTCAGTTTGCCATTTACTCATTGTTTGTTTTAGTTTTAATAAATTGAGAGGAACAATATCATATTTGTCGGCAGGATCTTGGTCTAATAGAGAATGCTCCAACTGGAAAACCATTGATAATTGGGAGCCATCTGGATTGCTCCAACGTTTGGCACGCTCAGGATTTGCACTCCAAACTTCTCCGACTGTAAATATATATTTGTTTTCATGATTATCTGCCTGGAAACAATTAGCTGATAATTCTTCAATTAGTTCGTATATCTCAGGGTATCTGACAATTTCTTTATTGGGAATATCTTTGGCAATTTCATCAATAACATCTAGTCTAAAACCAGCTATACCTCTATCGATCCAACGGTTAATAATATCGTAAAGGTCTTGTCGCATATCTAAGTTGTTCCAGTTAAGATCAGGTTGCTTCACACTATAGTGATGGTAATACCATTGTTCTAGGTGTGGGACGTATGTCCAGGATGGCCCTCCAAAAGATGATTCAATGTCATTAGGAATCTGATCAGGACCGTTATCACTCCAGATATAGTAATCATGATAAGGGTTGTCTTTACCTTTCAAGGCTTCTTGAAACCAATGATTTTCATCTGAAGTATAGTTGAGAACCATGTCCATAATAATTCTAATTCCACGTTTTTGGGCTTCAGATATTAAAGTGTTTAAATCCTCCATGTCTCCAAAAATTGGGTCTACATCATCATAATTGGCAATATCATAGCCGTTATCAGCTTGGGGAGAAGTGTAGATCGGAGATAACCAAATTCCGCCTATCCCTAAATCTTGCAGATAATCTAATTTACTAATAATGCCAGGGATATCTCCGATGCCATCTCCGTTACTGTCTTTAAAACTCTTTGGATATATTTGGTAAAATACTGTTTCTTGCCACCAGTGTTTCATTGTTAGGCCTCCATAATTTATTCGATGCTATCATTTTAGTCAAATTGTTGAGAAAAGACTTGCTTTTTTGAATTTAAGGTGCAGATATTTGGCTTTCTTTTTAATATAAATTAAATCAAAACGTATTAGAAAATAAAAAATCCAGCCGTATTTCAGACTGGATTTAATATATAAAGAAACTTAGGTGATAATAGCCTATTTATTCAACAAATACATTCTAGCTTCATAAGGCTTCAATGTATTAATGTCTTCAATTTCATAGTTTCCTAGCACTAGTTCTGATTCACCAATGAAATCTTCTAGTTCACGTTCTATTGTATTACCGTAGAAGTTACAAATTACTAATAGTTCTTGCTCCTCAGTCGTACGTTTATACGCGAATACTTCCTCGTCATCTGCTAATAATAATTCATAATGGCCATTTAGGAAGACGTCATTGTCTTTACGCAATTGAATTAAATTCTTGTAATGGTTAAAGATTGATTTTGGATCATTAACTTCAGAAGCAACATTAACTTCTTTATAGTTATCTGTGACATCTATCCATGGTGTACCAGTAGTGAAACCAGCGTTATTACTATCGTCCCATTGCATTGGAGTTCTAGCATTATCTCTACCTTTAGCTTCTAGTGAATCGTAGACTTCAGCTTCTGTATAACCGTCTTGAGTTCTTTCGTTAAATAAGTTAATAGCTTCAACGTCATCATACTTACTAATATCTCTCCAATGATGGTTGGTCATACCAATTTCTTGTCCTTGGTAGATATAAGGTGTACCACGTAAGCCTAGGTAGAGTGTTGCAAACATTTTTGCTGATTCAGTTCTTAATTCCTTATCATTACCCCAACGAGAAACGACACGTGGAAGGTCATGGTTTTCCCATACTAGTGAACTCCAGCCTTGCTCTTGCAATTCAGTTTGCCATTTGGAGAAAGTTTCTTTGAGTTTTAAGAAGTTTAATGGTTTAAGGTCATATTTGTTCTCGTATTGGTCGATAGTAGAATGTTCTAATTGGAAAACCATTGAGAGGAGAGATCCATCTTCCTTACTCCAACGTTTGGCACGTTCTGGATTGGTACTCCAAACTTCACCAACGGTAACAACATCTACATCATCTCTTTGGAAGCAGTTAGCTGATAATTCTTCTATAAGGTCGTAGATTTCTGGATATCTAACAATTTCTTTGTTTGGAATATCTTTTGCAATCTCATCAATGACATCTAATCTAAATCCACCGACGCCTCTGTCAATCCAGCGATTAATCATTGCATAAATTTCTTGACGCATTTTTGGATTTGTCCAGTCAAGATCTGGTTGCTTAACATCATAGTGATGGTAATACCATTGTTCTAAATGTGGCACATATTTCCAAGTAGGGCCGCCAAAAGCAGATTCTATATCGTTAGGTAAATCATCAGGTCCATTATCGCTCCAAATGTAGTAATCGTGATATGGATTATCTTTTCCTTTAAGAGCCTCTTGGAACCAGTAATGTTCATCTGAAGTGTGGTTTAAAACTAGATCTAAAACAATTTTAATACCACGTTTATCAGCTTCTGCAATTAATTCGTCAAGGTCCTCAAGTGTTCCGAACATAGGATCTACGTCCTCATAGTCAGCAACGTCATAACCGTTATCTGCTTGTGGTGATGTGAAAATAGGAGATAACCATATAGCACCAATTCCTAAATCTTTGAGGTAGTCTAATTTCTCAATAATTCCAGGCAAATCTCCTATGCCGTCTCCATTTGTATCTTTGTAACTTTTAGGATAAATCTGGTAAAAAACTTCATCCTGCCACCAGTGTTTCATATTAAACCTCCGAAAATTGTTTTATTAATTTACATGATAAACAATTTATTGATTTAATACTAAAGGTTTTTCTTTAATTGGAATGAGAGCCAGTCTTATTAGTTAACTTTGTTAATCATAAAACGACTGTTTTAGTTAAAGGATGATAATTCTATTGTTAAAGTGCACAATGAGCAAGCTTAAAAATTGGCAGTAATGTAGAATAATCGTCTTATTAGTTAACTCAGTTGACGAATGACAAGGCTAAGTTTAGAATGAATGTATGGATACAAATCAAGCTAAAAATGTTGTAAATAAATTTGATCTGCAGAACATGAATAGAGGCAGAATCATGCAATTGGTATATAAGAATCCGGGTATCACTAGAGCTCAAATTTCTAGCTATACAGGTTTGACAGGTGCGGCGATTTCTAAAATAACCAATAAGCTAATTGAACTTGATTTGTTGAAAAGCGTTGGTAGAGTTTCCGGCAAAATGGGAAGAAAAGCAGAGGGTTTGGAAGTTAATGTTTCTGAGTTTAATGTTTTAGCGATTAAATTAAGCAGAAGAGAATTAAGAATTGGTATCTTTTCTTTATCAAGTGAACTAATAAGCCAAAAAGTAATTGATATTAGTAAGCTAAAACCTGATACAGAACTTGTAGAATTAATCTCCAGTAAAATTCTGGAATATGTAAATTCAGATAAAAAAATTGCTGCAGTTGGTGTAGCTGTTCCTGGACCTTTCGATAACGAAGCTAACAAAATTATTGGTTTAACAGACCTTGATTCATTTAGCGAAGTTAACCTGTCTGGACTTCTAGAATTAGATATAGATGTTCCAGTTTATTTAATACATGATGCTAATTCTGGAGTTATGGCTGAATGGCTAACAAGTGAAGATCTTTATGCTGAGAATAAAACAATAGCATATTACTTAGTTGGTGATGGTGTTGGTGCAGGTATTATATCTGACGGCAAAATGCTTCTTGGCAAAAACGGTACTGCTGCAGAAGTAGGACATATTAGTATTAATTTTGATGGCGAAAAGTGTAGATGCGGGAACTATGGCTGTCTTGAACTATATTGTTCATCACTGCAATTTGTAAGAAAAGCAGAGCAGTTATTACATAAGTTTCCTAACTCAGCTTTGAATTTTATTAAAAACTTCAAAGCTCAAGATATTTTCGAAAATGCTGCCAAAGGTGATGACTTATGTGTATCTCTTGCAAAAGAGGTAGCTGAATATATGGGCTATGGCGTGGTAAACCTTGTTAATGCTTACGCACCAGACGAAATAATTATTGGAGATGTAATGTCAAATGGTGGTGACTTGGTCCTTGATAAGATTAGGAGCGTAGTCAGTGAAAGAGCTTTTAACGGTAATGAAGAGCACGTAATCATCAGATATGCAGATAAAAGTGTTGACAGGATACTTCTAGGGGCGGCAAGTGTTGCAATTGATAATTTATTGCGAAATACACATTTGCTTAGCCAAATAATTAATAATTAAGTTTTTAATTTTAATAATTAAAAAAGAATTTGGAGGAATTGTTATGAATAAGAAAATAGGAAGTTTTCTTTTAGCAGGTGTAATGGCGCTAGGTTTAGTAGCTTGTAGTGCACCAAACGAAGGTACAGGGTCTTCAGGTGAAGCTGGAAAGTCAGGTTCAACAGGAGACAAAGTAAGAATTTCAATCTTGAACTCTAAAGCTGAGATCCAACCACAAATGGAAAAAATGGCAGAAGAGTATGGTAAGAAACATAATATCGAATTTGAAATTTTAGTTACAGGAGTTGACTCTCCATCTCAAGAAATTTCAAGACGTTATGCTTCAGGTGAAGCGCCTACTTTATTCATGGGAGACGTTCAAGACATTTATATGTTAGAGGAAAAAACTCTAGACTTATCTAATGAAAAATGGACAGAGATTTCCGGAGCTAAAGAATATGGTGTAGTAAATGATAATGGTCAAGTAATTGCTTTCCCATTTTGTATTGAAGCAAGAGGCTTGATGTACAATAAGACAGCTATTGAAAAGGTAACTGGTGAAAAATTTGATCCTGAAAGCGTAAATACTATGGATCAGTTAGCTGAAATTTTAGAAAAATTAGTCGCTGGAGGAATGGAATCACCTGTTGCTTTAAATAAAGAAGATTGGTCTTTAGGTGGACACTACTTATGCTCAGTATATGAGCAAGTTGGTAAAGATGTAGAAGATGCTTCAAAATTCATCGACGAATTAAAAGCTGGTAAAGCCAATTTAGCTGAAAATCCAAGATATAATTCTCTAATGGATACTTTTGATTTATTAGCAAAATATAATATGAATAAAGAAGATCCTATGGCAGCTGATTATGATAGAAACGCAATTGCATTAGCTGAAGGTGAAGTTGGTTTCTGGTTCAACGGAAACTGGGCTTGGGCAGAGATGAAAGATGCTGCATCAGATGAATTTGAGTATGGAGTCATGCCAATTCCACAAAATAACACTGAAAATGGTGTAGCAGATAAATTAACTGGTAGTGCAAGTAAGAGAATTATGATTGACAAAGAGTTCAGTACAGAAGCTCAACAAAAAGCAGCTTTAGAATGGTTGAACTGGCTTGTTTACGATGAAGAAGGACAAAAATTCATAGTTGATGAATGTCAATTAGTACCAGCATTTAGCAATAATACATTAGAAGTAACAAACCCATTAAGTGCTTCAGTTCAGAAATACGCACAAAATAATGCTTTGATTGATGGATATCCTTTCTACCCAGGTGACCACTGGAAAGAAATGGGAGCAGAATTCCAAAAATACTTGGCAAAAAATATTGATAGAAACGAATTTGCTAAAGCGATAGAAGCTTACTGGCAAAAACAAAAATAATTAAGTATTTATTGCCTCATATTATTCAATATGGGGCAATATTATAGGAATATAAATATGAAAAAGACAAAAAATAGATTTGAAAGTTTTATTGAATTTATAAGCTTTGCAGGTCCAGCAGTATTTTTATTTACGATGGTTGTTTTAGTACCTTTTATCTTTGGTATATTTTTGACATTTACAAACTGGGATGGAATCAGCAATCATTATAATTTAGTTGGTCTGCAAAACTATAAAGACATGATTGCAGATAAGAGCTTCTGGGTATCTATGGGAAGAACTGTAACATTTGCATTTTGGTCAGTTCTACTATCTAACATTTTAGGTTTTCTATTAGCATTGTTAGTATCAGTACCTTTTAGGGGACGTAATGCATTTAGAACAACTTTCTTCACTCCTAATTTGATTGGTGGAATTGTATTAGGTTATATTTGGCAGTTTGTTTTTAAGAATGCTTTACCAGCTATAGGACAGATATTTGGAATTGAAGTATTGAAGAAGTCTTGGTTATCTAGTCCTGATACAGCTATGTGGGCTTTAATTATAGTAACAGTATGGCAACTTTCTGGATATTTAATGATTATTTATGCTGCAGGATTAACTTCAGTACCTGAAGAGCTAAAAGAAGCCTCATTAATCGATGGATGTAACAAGACTGATACTTTATTTAGGATTACAATTCCTATGATGGTAGGAACATTCACAATTTGTATATTCCTTGCTATTACTAGATGTTTTGTTACATATGATGTCAACTTGTCCTTGACAGAGGGTGGACCATTTGGTGAAACCAAGCTTGCTCCTATGTATGTTTATGATCAAGCTTTCTCAGCTAAGAAATATGGTTTAGGTCAAACTGAAGCGTTTACATTATTTGCCTTAGTTGCAATAGTCGCTTTGACTCACGCTAAAATAGGACAGAAGATGGAGGTTAAAGCATAATGAAAAATAAAAATACTCTCGTAAGAAATGTTTTAACTTTCTTACTATTATTGATACTTTTAGCGATATTTATTTATCCAATTTATGTAATTTTAATTAACTCATTTAAGGTAAGAAGAGATATAGTTGCTGAGCCATTATCTTTTATAGGTAGTCAAGGTTGGTCGGCTAGAAACTATACGGAAGCTTTCAGGAAAATGATTTTCCCTAGAACATTCTTGAATTCCTTAATTATTACGGTATCAAGTGTATGCTTGATTATATTAACCTCATCATTGGCTGCATATATATTTGCTAGAAAACAATGGAAAGTTAATAAATTTTTCTACTCATTAATGCTAGCCTCAATGGTAATTCCTTTCCAAGTTTTAATGATCCCTTTGGTATCAGTCTATGGAGCTCAGTTGAACTTGCTAAATAGAAGAATTACTTTAATCTTGATGCATACAGGTTTTTCAGTATCTATGGCAATATTTATGTTTAGAAGTTATATAGCTACTAGTGTTCCAGTATCGTTGGAAGAAGCTGCAACTATAGATGGTGCAAATATTTACCAAACATTCTTTAGAATTGTTTTACCATTGTTGAAACCTATCACTGCAACTGTAGCAACACTGTATTCTGTAAGTATCTGGAATGACTTTTTGTTACCAACATTAGTCTTGACTAGAAAAGGTCTATGGACATTGCCAATTGCAACTCAACAGTTCTATGGTACCTATTCATCAGACTTAGGATTAATCATGGGTGCTTTAGTTATGGTAGCAATTCCTGTTATAGTGCTGTACTTATTATTGCAAAAGCAGGTCTTATCCGGAGTTGTTGCAGGTGCAGTAAAAGGATAATAAGTGAAAGTTTATTAGCATAATTAAAAAAAGTGGATTTATACTTTTTAAAAATATGATTAAAAGAGGTAAGAAATGACAAAATTAATCACATACCCAGACTCTTTGGGTGGAAATCTAAAAGAATTAGAACAAGTCTTAGAAGAAGATTTTAAAGGTATCTTCTCTGGAGTTCATATTTTGCCACCATATCCTTCCTCAGGAGATAGAGGGTTTGCTCCAATCGACTATAAACAAATAGATCCAAGATTTGGAAATTGGGAAGATATAAGTAGAATCGCTGAAAAGTATGATTTGACCTTAGATTTTATGGTTAACCATGTCTCAGCTCAATCCAAGATGTTTAAGGATTACTTAGAGAATGGTGATAAATCTGAGTACAAAGACTTCTTCTTAACTCCAGAAAAAATCTTTGGTAAGAATGAACCAAGTGCAGATGATATTAAAAATCTTGTGCTTAGAAGAAAACGTCCATGGTCTGATTATAAATTAGCAAATGGCGAGACAATAAGGATATGGACAACTTTTGGTGGACAAGATCCGTCAGAACAGTTAGATGTTGATATAAATACAGATATTGTTAGAAATTATTACAAAGATCTATTTGAGTTCTTTGCTTCAAAGGGATTAAAAGAACTAAGAATGGATGCCATAGCGTATGCGGTTAAGAAACCAGGAACTTCTTGCTTCTTTGTAGAACCTGAAATATATGAATTCATGAATTGGATTGAGGCTGAAGCTAATAAGGCTGGTATCAAGATATTGCACGAGATTCATGCACCATTAAAGGATATGAGAAAACTAGCTCAGAAGAAATATCAAAACTATGACTTCTTAATCTCATATGCGATTTTAGAGGCATTATTGATTAAAGATGCAAAACTCTTAGTTAAATTACTTGAAGACCCAGATCGACCAGATGATTGGGTAACTTTAATTGACTGCCATGATGGTATTCCTGTTCAACCTGATATGAATGGCATCTTGAACGAAGCAGATATGGTTGAAGTGGTTAATATCACTGAGAGAAATGGGGCTAAATTTACAGAACTGCACTCAACAGAGAAAGCTTATGAAAATGCTCCAAACGTACATCAGATCTGCGGAACTCTTTATTCACTATTAGGTGAAGATGATGATTCATTTGTAATAGCCAGAGCTATTCAATTGTTTGTTCCTGGAATTCCACAAGTTTATTATGAAGGGATTTTCGGTGGTGTTCATGACTATCCTGAATATGAAAGAACAGGTGATGGTCGCGAATTAAACAGAAGAAATTACAGTAGAGCTGACATACGTGAAGCTTTGCAAAGAGAGCGTACACAAAGAATTCTAAAATTGATTGAATTTAGGAATAATAATAAGTTCTACGAAGGAAGCTTCAGTGTTGCCTATTCTGAAAATAAACTGGAATTAATTTGGACAAATATTTTTGACAAATATGACACTAAGTTGGAGATTGATTTGAATAGCTTAGAAGCGAGAATTATTACTTCTGAATCTGGAAAAGAAGAAGTATTTAAGATTTAGCTAAAATATTTGATTTTTATAGGGATGATGATTGAGTAAATCATTGTCCCTAATTTTAGATTAAGGAGATAAAATGCAATTATTAAACAATTCTAAATACATAATTTATAATGACAAGGATAATACCTTCACTATTAATTCGAATAAAAGTACTTATCAAATGAAAGTAGATGAAAATAAGTCTTTGTTACATACATGGTATGGAGAGAAAACAGTAGGTTCAGATTATTCTTATATTTTCACTCACATGGATGTAGGGTTTTCAGGTAATCCTGGAGATAGGAGTACTGACAAGACTTATTCATTTGATACCTTACCTCAGGAGTTTCCTCAATATGGAACTGGTGATTTTAGAATTAATGCTTTGGACGTACTTTGGGAAAATGGCACTAGAGGGACAGATTTTAGATATTCTTCGCATGAGTTTTACTCAGGAAAGTATAATTTAGAAGGTCAACCTCACTTTTGGAGTCGTGAAGATAATGAAGCAGAAACATTAGTAATAACTCTTAAGGACAGATTTTCTGAATTAAAATTAGAATTATATTATTCAGTATTTCCAGAGTTTGATTTAATTACTAGATCAGCAAAGTTGATTAATGAAACTAGTGAAACCGTTTTTATTAAGAACTTTGCTTCTGCTGCCCTTGACTTTGTATATTCTGATTTCGAAGTTTTGCATTTACCAGGACAACACACAGGTGAGAGAAACGCAGAGATTACTGAGCTAGGTAGAAATATTTTCCAAGTGAGAAGTACTAGAGGTACATCAAGTCATCAGCACAACCCAAGTATAATACTTCAGGGTAAAGATACTACAGAGCTTGTTGGTGAAGCCTATGGTATCAGTTTGGTTTATAGTGGTGGATTTAATATATCTTGCGAAAAAGATCAGCTTGGACAGATAAGAGTAGTCGCAGGTATAGATGATAGTAACTTTAACTGGAAGCTAAAAGCAGGAGAAAGTTTTGAAACTCCAGAATTAGCTCTTTCATATAGCAGTAATGGTAGAGGTGAACTAAGCAGGAACTTACATAATGCTGTAAATAACAACTTAATCAAGAGTAATTGGGTTAACAAACGTAGACCTGTATTAGTAAACAACTGGGAAGCTACATACTTTGATTTTACTAAAGATAAAATTCTAGAGATTGTAAGAAAAGCTAAAGAATTGAACTTTGATCTTTTTGTCTTAGATGATGGTTGGTTTGGCAAGCGTGATTTAGATATATCAGGTCTAGGTGACTGGATCCCTAATGAAGCTAAACTAGGTGGTACTTTAGGAGATTTGGCTAAAGAGGTTAATGAACTTGGTTTAGATTTTGGTATTTGGATGGAACCAGAGATGGTTAATGAGGATAGTGATTTGTACAGAACACATCCTGAGTGGGCATTAGCGATACCAGGAAAGTCCCCAGTGCGTGCGAGAACACAGTTGGTGTTAGATTTTAGTAGAAAAGATGTGCAAGATTTTGCTATAGAGGCATTAGATAATGTACTTCAATCAGGTAATATTTCATATTTGAAATGGGATATGAATAGATCATTATTTGATTTATATAGTGCGGTATTACCAGCAGATAGACAGGGAGAGGTGTCACATCGATATGTACTTGGTGTATACCGTGTATTCCAGCATTTATTGGATAACTATCCTGATTTATTGGTTGAAGGCTGCAGTGGTGGTGGTGGAAGATTTGACCTAGGTATGTTGTACTATACACCTCAGATATGGACAAGTGATAATACTGATGCAATAGATAGAACTAGAATTCAACATGGAACTTCATTCTTCTATCCTTTATCAACTATTTCTGCACATGTTTCTGCTGTTCCTAATCACCAGAACCAGAGAGTTGTGCCAATTAGTACAAGAGCTGCTACAGCATTGCAGGGTGCATTTGGTTATGAGCTAGATCTGAATACTCTCACTGAGGCGGAGCAAGAATTTACCAAGAAGTTTATTAGTTTTTATAACGAATACTGGGAAACAGTTCAAAAGGGTGATTATTACAGAATTATTGATCCGTATGAGGATAAATACATAACTGCGTGGGAGATGGTAGATAAGAGCAAAAACAATGCTATCTTAGTAGTTGTTTATAAGGATTTAATGACAGGCAGACTGCCAAAGTTAATTAGATGGCAAGGCTTAGATAGAAACGCGACCTACAAACTAACTTTATATAATGGAGAAGGTAGACAAGTTCTAGGAGAGTATAAAGCTGCTGATCTAGAAACAGCTGGGTTAAAGATTGAACAAGCAAGTAGAAATTATGATGCAGTTTGGTACGTAGCAGAAAAGATGTAATTGATGCTGCTAAATATATGAGATTAATAACGGCTTGAAGATTTTAATCTTCAAGCCGTTATTTAATGTTGTAAATTATAATGTTAGTTTTTAGAGAAACCTAAAATATCAATTTTAAACATTATAAAACTCATTAAACTCCTCACTACTTGGAATACTTGGAATTCCACCGTGTTTTAGAGTTGATAACCCAGCAAATTTATTTGCGAAATCGAGGTGGTTTTCCAGGTCCTTGAAGTCTAGAATCCACTCTTGGAAGTTTTCTCTGTTAGTAGTTTTATTATATTGGTCTAAGTTTAAACTGCTTAAGAACGCACCAGTAAAAATATCTCCAGCTCCAGTTGTATCAACAGCGTTAATCTCAAATTCATTTTTTCTGAAAACGAAACGTAAGTCATTTGTTACTTGATCGTAATAGTAAGCTTTAGAGCCTTCTTTACCTGAGGTATAGAGTATCAACTTAATATCAGTATGACTAAAGAGATCTCTTATGAAATTTTCTGGAAGTATATCAGTTAGACAATTTAGATCGTCATCGCTTAATTTAATTATATCTGCATTTTTTAAACCCCAATGAACTTGGTCTAGAAGATTTTTCTGACTATCCCAGAGATCCAATCTTATATTTGGATCAAAACTAATTACAGCACCATTATCTTTAGCTGTTTTTACAGCAAGTTTAGTTGCTTCACGACTTTGCTCAGTGATTAGAGAAATGCTGCCAAAATGGAAGAAATTAGTATTAGATAATGCATTTTTGCTATCTTCGTTAAGGCTAATAAACATATCTGCACCAGGTTTTCTTGCAAAGCTAAACTCTCGATCACCGTTTTGGTCCAATGATACAAAAGCTAGGGTAGTGAATGCTTCTTCAGTCTTTTGTATTAAAAAAGTATCAATATTTATTGTTTGAAGTGTATTAATAAGAACTTCACCAAAATGATCAGCACCCACAGATCCTATAAAAGCTGTGCTTAATCCTAGTTTCTGAGCACAGGCAACTACGTTTGCAGGAGCACCACCAGGGTTGGCTGCATAAATTTCAGTTTCAGGGTTTGCATTTTCTTTGATTTCATTTGATATTGTAAAATCAATAAGTAACTCACCTAAAGTTATTAAATCATATTTTTTTGACATCTTACTCATCCTCTTTTAAATTCATTTTTGCTAAATTTTCAACAGATATTGCAGGTTTAAATGTATCTAATTCAATGAACTTAGCTTTTGTACTTTCTGAAATCTTAGCCTTATCAAGTGGAGATTTTGGGTAGATTGTGCTTGTGAAAACATTTGTACCATTTTCAGCATATATCTCTAATAGATGGCTGTCTAAGAAAATAAAATAATTGCTAGGTTCATTTAGTTTTTGTTCGGCTTTATGAATCTTGAAAAAGTCTTCTTGGAATGCCTCGTGATCAATATTTCCTAAAGCTTTTGATCTATCTAAAATTAATTCAGTACCTTCTTTACTGAAGCTAAGAGTTTCACCACTATCATTATACAATTCAAGTTCGAAATTAGCATCTGAATCAAGACCGAATTCAATTAATAAAGGTTTATTACTTAATTCAGCATACATCTTGCCTTCTGAAGAATGTGTTTTTAATTCACTTGAATTTATTGTTTCAGGCAAGTCGACCGGTCTGAAACCAAGACTTAAATTACCTGAAATATCCTCGAATAAGAATGGCAGTCTAGGTGCACTAAGTTGTCCGCAGTAACCATATTTTGGAGTTGCAGGAGCATAATATCCATTTTGAGCCCAAGTGATCATTATTCTTTCTTCTGTCTCTGAGAAACTTGTTATAGCATAATTATCTAGACCTGAATCAATAAAACGAATGCTATTACTAGACTCTAATAGTGTGAAGTTTTTACCATCAAAATCACCAATAAAATATTGAGTTCTTGTGCTGCCTTCTCCAGGTTTTGGACCAACAGACAGTATTAATACCCAGTAAGTCTCATCGTTAAATTGTAGAGGGAAGAGGTCTGGACACTCCCAAACTCCGTTGATAACAGATTCAGTTGAAAATGTGTTAATTAAATTCCAGTCAAGTAAGTTGGTAGATTCAAAAATCTCAATGTGATCAAAGACTGAAATAATCATTTTCCACGCATTATCTGGTTCATAATAAAATACTTTTGGATCACGAAAATCTCTGTACTCACTATGCTCTAAAATAGGATTGCCTTCGTATT
Organism: Fastidiosipila sanguinis; assembly: GCF_002998295.1. GTDB lineage: Bacteria > Bacillota > Clostridia > Saccharofermentanales > Fastidiosipilaceae > Fastidiosipila > Fastidiosipila sanguinis. The sequence goes on along the minus strand of NZ_CP027226.1, from coordinate 1,093,553 downwards.
TCTCGAAGTTTATCCCATCCAAAGTATACGCTATACATTGACTTTCGGATTCTCCATTAAGATCAGCTGTGTAGAATAAGAGAAGTGGGGCAATACCATCTTTTCCTAAACCACTTACATTATCATGATCAACTATTGCTGAACCAGAAAAACAGGTACCGTTCTCATCAGGATATAATGCTATAGGTAAGTGTTCCCAATGATATAAGTCATCACTGATTACATGTCCCCAATGCATTGGCCCCCATTTATGTTCATATGGATGATGTTGATAAAAAACATGATACTTTCCTTGATAATAAACTAAACCGTTAGGATCATTTATCCAGTTTTTCCAAGCAGTAATATGATAGCTTGGCCAATTATTTTCAATCATATAAACTCCTTTGCTTATTAATTAACTCAGTTAACTAATAGAATAATTAAATTACTTCTATTATACCTTAAAATAAGTGTTTGTGTAGCTTTTATTTGTCGATAACATAAATATAGTCATCTATTTGTTAACTCAGTGAATGAATAGATTGTTGTTAAATTAGAAATTGACTGTAATTTTTACAATTTAATATCGTAAGTTACTTATTTAACTTAATATTTTTAACGAGTTGAACTATTATTACTATTTAAGATAAAGAATTATTATTATCGATAGTATAAAAAATAGTATGTCTGCAGCTTGATCCATGATATTCCTCCCATGATTTGATTATTTTAAATATATTTCATTAACATAATGGTATGCTTTTGCCAAATTATGAAATGCTTTGCATAACGAAATTATTAAATTTTTCCCTTGAATTAGAAAACTAAAGGCGTATACTGATGAGGAAAAACGTATAAATTTTATCTATTGCATTTCAAACTTAAGTATGAAGCTAATAAAAGTTTTGATGAAATTCAAAGGTTTTACCAGAGTGCCATCAGTTTTTCTTATTGCCAAATATTTATGTTTATTGCATTGCAATTTAGAAAAGAGGAAACATGATAACATCGTTAGCAATAGTACTTTTATTAGGAATAGCTTTATCAACTTTATGTAGAACATTGAAAATACCTCACATTATGGGTTTATTATTGACAGGTGTTTTGTTAGGGCCTTTTGTCTGGAATTTGATTTCAGGTGAATTATTACAATTATCACCTGAGCTTAGAGAGATAGCCTTAGTTATTATTCTTTTACAAGCTGGATTATCTTTAGATTTAAAGGATTTGAAAAAAGTAGGAACAGCTTCAATAATTTTAGCGTTTGTTCCTGCTACATTTGAAATTCTGGCATTTGTAATTTTTGCGCCATTATTGTTGAATGTTACAGTTCTTGAGGGAGCAATAATGGGTAGTGTCATGGCTGCAGTTTCCCCTGCTATTGTAGTTCCAAAGATGGTTAGATTGATTGAAGAAACTTATGGTGTACAGAGAAGTGTACCCCAATTAATTATTGCAGGCTCTTCGCTAGACGATATTTTTGCTATAGTTTTGTTCACCTGTTTTGCAGGAATGGAGAAGAGTGGTCAAGTTAACTATTTGCAACTATTTGATATTCCGATTTCTATAGCTACAGGTTTAGTGGCAGGCGTATTGTTTGCATTTGTTTTGAATTTTGTGTTCAATAAAGCTCGTGACTTAGGACACGAATTCAGAAGTAGTCAGAAGATGTTATTAGTACTAGGTGTGTCGTTCTTATTAATGGCTATTGAATCAACACTTGAAGGTAAAATTGCTTTCTCTGGATTGCTGGCTATAATTTCTATGGCTGTAGGTTTGAGAACTATTGCTAAGAGAAGCACAGTAGATCACTTGATTAGTAAGTTTGGTAAAACTTGGGTTGGTGCAGAAATAATACTGTTTGTATTAGTTGGTGCTGCTGTTGATATCAACTATATTGCTGAAGCAGGTTTTGCTGCAGTCTTACTTATCTTAATAGCTCTAGTTATAAGATGTGTAGGTGTATTTGTCAGCTTAGTTACAACAAATTTAAATATGAAAGAAAAATTATTCTGTGCTTTGGCATATTTACCAAAAGCGACAGTCCAAGCAGCCATTGGTTCTGTACCTCTAAGTATGGGATTGAGTTGTGGTAACTTAGTTTTGTCTGTTGCTGTTTTGGGAATCTTAATAACTGCTCCATTAGGTGCATTGGCAATTGATCTGAGTTATAAGAAACTTCTAGAGAAATCTAATGTGAACGAAATAGAAGCAGAAGAAAAAGATAGAGTTAATATTTTGAAAGCAGTCGATAAAGCGAAAAACTAGTATTTATATATAAATCGAGTATAAGTACATATATGAAGGTTTTATACGTATAAAATCTTAACAAAATAAGGGAAATTAGTATTGAAGAGCTTGAATTTAATTCGAGCTCTTTTTTTGTATGTATTTTGCAAGGACGAAAAAAATATTCAAAGATTGCTTTGTTTGAAAAGACAATAAATATTGTGGATTTGAATGCGCGTAACATATTTTGAGTAAAATAACCAAAAAAAATTGTAAACTTTAATAGAAAATGTTAAAAATTATAGAATGTTATGAAAAATTATGTTACCTTGTCATCAAGTCTTGATTTTTTTATGCAAGAATTTTATTTGCGCTGAAAATTTTTCATGAAATTTCAAATGACTTAAGATGGTAGGCCTATGCACAATTAGACTTTTTATGGGGGAATTTGCATAGTACAAAAAAGATTATTAGGAGGATGAGAATGAATAATCGCAAAATTAAACTGTCGGCTCTCTTATTATCTTTGTTAATGGGAGCAAGTGTTTTAGCTGCATGTAGCACCAATAACAATGGAAATGATGCTACAGATAAAACTACAGAAGGTACTTCTAGTGAAGTTGCTTCAAGCGAAGAAGGTGAAGAGGAGGAAACTCCTGTCAAAGAGTACTCAGCTTTTGAAGCACATGACTTAGGTGGAGCAACAATTAAAGTTCTAAGCTATAACTCATTAGATGCACAAAACCCTGACGCTAAAGATTTGGAAGACTACGAAAAAGCTGAACGTGAAGCTAAAATTAAATATATTGAAGATAAATATAATGTTAAGTTAGAATTCACTGCACTTCCAGATGTAGAATACTACGAAATTCCTAATGAAATGGTAAAAGCTCATGTTGCTGGTGATCCAATTGCAGATATTTTTGATGTTTCATATGGTCACTTCTTTGCTACATTAGCATCAAACAATATTTTAGAAGAAGCTACTTCATGGATTAGTAATGTTTCCAAACCAGAGAACTCCATCTTAGGTGATTGGGTAGGAAAGAATTACGGTATTGGTACAACTGTTGGTGGTGAAGGACTTCTATATAACCGTGAAATGATTAAACAAGCAGGTATGGAAAAAGAACCAAATGAATTGTTTGCTACAGGTCATTGGAGCTATGACGATTTTGTAGAGTATGTCAGAGAATTGAATAGCAAATTACCTGAAGGTACAAGTGCATTCTTTATTGACCCATACTACTGGTTCTTATTTGCTCCAGCAGCAAACGGTACAGAGTTAGTTTCCCTTAAAGATCAAAAAATTAATTACCAAGATCCTAATGTTATTGAAGCATTAGAGGTTCTTAGTACTCTAAAACAAGGTGGACTTGTAATGGATCCTAACCTAACTGAAGATGGTCAACCTGATGCATGGACAACACCTCAAGTAACATTTGATGAAGGTGTAGGTCTTGCGATGACACATAGAGCTGCATGGCAAGCTTCAGGACTAGCAGGTAAGATTGACTTCGGATTTGTTCCATATCCATGGGGTTCAAATGTAACAGTAGGTACTCCTGATCAAAGTGATTCTTATAAGACTTTAAGTGACAATTATGCAGTTACAGTCTTTGATGGACAAGGTAAATACATGTCAGATGCTGTTTCAGACAAAGCTGATCCAGAAGGTGTATTCACAATGTTCATGGACTTAATAGATCACGACTTCATTAGTCCAAACTATAAAGAAGAAGCAACAGATGATATTCCTCTACGTTGGTTCAATACTGAGCTAGATGCTGAGTTATACGAGTGGTCAACCAAGCAAGAACGTATGGAATTCTATAGTCCATTCCGTGCTGCTAAATTTGAATTAGCTAGAGAATATGTTGGAGCAATTTATGATGGTGGATCAGTACGTAGTGTTATTGATGCAGCAGCTCCTGCAGATCAAGCAAAACTAAATGCTTTATTCTCAGGTGAATTAACAGAAGTTAATATTACAGAAGAAGAAGCAGAAGACTCCGAAAATTCTGAGGAGACCACAGAAGAAGAATAGTAATTAATAAGCGCAAATTAAAACTGATTTATTTAATTCAGTAATTGAATATAAGAGTGGAGTGGTCATTTTACTAATAAAAGGAAATAAATAGTAATTTGGCCACTTCTATTTTAAATACTTATTTTATTGATATATTGCGTACTAGAATAAAATTTTTGTACTCAATATATCCAGTATTAATCTAAGAGAGGTTGATAGAGTGGAGAATATATCAAAGAAATTTAAGGTTTTTGTGTATTTGCTAGTTGTGGCATGTTTGTTTTCTCAATTACATGTTGCAGAAATAACAGCATTAAGAAACAATCCTGATAAAGATAGACTAAATAATAATAGAAGTCTGGTTAATACTGAATCCAAAAGTACTCAAGATTCACAGGAAATTGGTGAAAATAGTGAGAGTAATGAAAAGGAAGATAATGTAATTGATCCTGCTGATATATATAGAAATGAGCTTTTGCAACATATCCCAGACAGCAAAAAATATATATCTTACATGGATTATTTAGAACAATTTTCTGAAGTTAAAAAAGCTGATAGAACTATAGAGCTTGATTTATCCATGGCTGAAAAAATAGATATGAAAGACATCGATAATCAAGAGATTGAGGCTGAATTAATTACTGACTCTTCAGGAAGTGTAAAAATACAATTTGACGTAGCAGAGGAAGCTCTTTATCAATTTGAAGTTACATATATGCCACTTGGCGGTAGTTCAAATATTAAGAGAGTAATCAAAATTGATGATGAAGTACCATACGATGAAGCAACACAAATAGAGCTTTCTAGAACATATGAGAATGCCAATGATGATTATAAGGCTGTAGAGGGTAATCAAGCTTTCCCAGCTCAAGTAGAAAAACAAATTTGGAAAACAAAAAGATTAACCGACAGAAATGGCTATTTCTCGGACCCTCTTTATTTTTATTTAAGTAAAGGAAGTCACACTATTGAGATTCAATCAGTACGTGGAGAAATGGCAATTCAAAAACTTGCTTTTGTAGAAGATGGTAAGGAAAAAGTACCAACATATGCTGAATATGAGGCAGAACACAAGAACAATGGAGCAAAGTTAATTGAAAATTCAGAAATTTCACACATTCAAGCGGAAGATGCAAAGTATAAGTCATCTCCAAGCTTATATCCATTGAGTGATAATACTTCAGCTATTACAGAGCCACAGCATTATACATATATAAGAATGAATACTATTGGTGGTGAATCATGGAGTAAGCCAGGTGAAAAAATAGAGTGGGAGATAGATGTTCCAAAATCAGGATTATACCGTTTAGCCTTGAGAGCAAGGCAGGCATATAATACTGGTAGTATTTCAATTAGGAAACTTATGGTAAATGGGGAAGTGCCATTTAAAGAAGCCGAAAAACTTGAATTCCCTTACAACAATACCTGGAAAATTTATGAGTTGGCAGACTCTGATGGAAATTCTCAATATATATATTTAGATGAAGGTGTTAATGTTCTTAGCCTAGAAGTTTCTCTAGGAGAATTTGCGGAGCTTATATATTTTATTGAAGATATATCCACAAACTTAAATGGTATAGCTCAAGATATTATGGTAGTTACTGGAGCACAGCCAGATCCATTTAGGGATTACCAGTTGATCCAGAATATTCCAGATCTTTTGCCAAGATTACAAGAAGAAAATGCAAAACTAAAAGATGTATTAGAACGTCTAATTAATGTAATGGGTGGTAGGAATGACAAAACTGCAGTTGCAGAGCAAGTGACCCTTCAAATAGATGAAATGTTGGATAAACCTGCAAAAATAGCCTCTAAATTAAGTGTCCTACAGAATGGAGTTACTTCATTAGGTACTTTGGCTTTGAATTTGAAATCTCAAAGTTTAACATTAGATTATTTGACTCTATTAGGAAGTAAAGATAATCTTCCAAAAAATGATGCAGGGTTCTTTAAAAATATGTCCTATAGAATAATGGGATTCTTCGGTTCTTTCTGGAATGATTATGATAAAGCAGGAACAAGCAATGAGGAACAACAGGTTGAAGCTGAGAATGAAATTACTGTTTGGATCTCTACAGGTAGAGACCAAATGGAGGTTACTAGAAGGTTAATTAGTGATACTTTTGATTCTAAATATAAAGTTAACTTAAGAGTCGTTTCGCCAGCTGTTGCTCTTAGTGCTACTGCCGTTGGACAAGGCCCTGATGTTATTGTTCAAACAGCCAGCGAGATGCCAATCGATTATGCCTTACGTAATGCTGCATACGATTTATCCCAATTTGCTGATTATGATGAAGTGGCCGCACAACTACATCCGGCTGCATTGGAATCGTTTAAGTTTAATGATGAGGTCTATGCTTTATCAGATCAAATGAGTTATCCAGTTATGTTCTATAGAAAAGATATTTTGTCTGACTTGAATATTCCTGTACCACAAACATGGGATGATATTTTAGCAATAGTTCCATTTTTACAAAATAACAATATGGAATTCTTTATGCAAGTAAATATGCCTTTGACACTAGGTAGTGCTTATCAGGCAACATCTAAACCTATCCCAGCTGCATATCTATCTATGCTATATCAAAAAGGAGTGCCTCTATACAACGAAGAGGGTACATTAGCAATGACTGCAACTGATGAAGCTCTGGATGTGTTCGAATACTGGACTAATTTCTATACAAGACATAGCTTCCCAGTTACTGCGGACTTTGTAACACGATTTAGATTAGGAATTATTCCAATCGCAATCGTCAATTTCACAAACTACAATACGCTTAGTGTTTCTGCTCCTGAAATAGAAGGAGATTGGTCAGTAGCGCCAGTGCCAGGTACACTTAAGGAAAATGGTGAGATTGATAGATCCATGCCGGTAGCTAACTCTGCAGCTATGATTATTAAAAATAGTGTAGAAAAAAGAGGAAACTCTCAAGCTGCATGGGAATTCTTGAAGTGGTGGGTATCAGAAAACACTCAAACATCCTATGCAAGAGAGATGGAAGCTATTTTAGGATCATCTGCTAGATATCCTGTTGCAAACTTAGAATCATTTTCAAAGATGCCTTGGCCAGACGATGTAATGGATGTTCTGACTGAATCACTTGAATATATAAAAGGTGTTCGTCAGGTTCCTGGTTCATATATCACAGGTCGTAACATAGAAAATGCATTCTATGAAGTTGTAAATAACCCTGAAAGTGCAAATTCGGACAGGATTATGCGTGAATGGACAGAAAATACCAACTATGAATTAAATAAAAAACGAAGAGAATTTGGTTTGCCAACTCATGAGGATATAATGCCAGCTAAAAATGTTGAGCGTAGACAAAATGACGAGGAGGGAACAGCAGATGAGTAGATTAACTTCTAAAGAAAAAACGAATGCTAATATAGAGCAATCTGATCACAAGTCTGAAAGAATACTAGAGAATAAAAATGAGAAAAAAACTAAAAGCTCATTAGTTAAACATAAAAGTATTTATTTAATGATGGCTCCATACTTTATACTGTTTTTCTCCTTTACAGTTTTTCCGGTAATGTTTGCTATTGTGATGAGTTTTGCTAACTTTAATGTTTTGCAAGCTCCTGTGCTTGTTGGTTTGAATAACTATAAGGATTTGTTGCTTAATGATCCACTTTTCTTACAATCATTACAGAACACTTTGATTTTAGCTTTAATTATCGGACCTATTGGATACATATTGTCATTCTTAATGGCTTGGGTTTTAAACGAATTTCCTAGAGGAGTAAGGGTTTTCTTCACCGTAGTGCTTTATGCTCCTTCACTTGCAGGTACAGCAACATCTATATTTACTTTGCTTTTCTCAAGTGACTCTACAGGTTATCTTAATGCCTTATTGCTAAACTGGGGAATTATAAGTGAGCCGATACTATGGTTGCAAGATCCACAATGGATGTTAACTATTATAATCTTTGTAAATCTATGGCAAAGTTTTGGAATTGGATTCTTATCCTTCATTGCCGGATTACAGGGAATTGATAAGAGTTTACTGGAAGCTGGTGAGATTGATGGTGTTAGAAATCGTTGGCAAGAATTATGGTATATTGTCTTGCCTTCAATGAGACCACAGCTAATGTTTGGTGCTGTTATGTCGATTTCTGGATCATTTGCTATTACAGGTTCAGCATTAACTGGTTTCCCAAGTACAGGGTACGCAACTCATACACTAATAGATCACATTCAAGATTATGGTTTAATCAGATTTGAATTAGGTTATGCTTCTGCAATTACTGTTGTTCTATTCTTCTTAACAGTGTTCTTTAACCTATTGATTCAGAAATTCATTGCTAGAGTAGGAGAGTAGAGTATGTTATTGGATAAAATTGATGTAGTTAATGTACGTCTTGAAGATTTGCCTTCCTTCTCTGAAGTTTTAGCATCAGAAGAGGAGTTTCAAGGTAGAAAATTAAGTCGATCCGAAAAAAAGAAATTACGTAAGCGTTATAAGTTTTATGAAGCTAGGGCTAAGAAGAATGAGCCGAAAAAACGTTCACGCTTAGTCAAATACTTAACTAAAGGTAGAACTAACAGAACTGCAGGTGGAACTATAGGACTATTATTGTTTGTGGCCATATTCGGTTCATTATCAATATTCCCAGTTCTATTCGTAGTTGGTAGAGCCTTTATGCCGTTGTCTGACTTATTTAGGTTCCCACCTTTATTTTTACCAAACAACCCAACTTTGGATAATTTTAAATCTCTATGGATATACTCAGGTGAATCTCTTGTACCATTTTCTAGATATTTATTTAATACGATTTTCATTGTTGTGTTGGGGTCTGTTGGGCATGTTGCAATTTCATCAATGGCTGCTTATCCATTGGCAAAGTATAAGTTCCCAGGTAATCACTTTTTATCAGATTTGATTGTCTACTCACTTATGTTTTCACCAACAGTAACAGCAGCACCAACTTATTTCGTAATGAATGCAATAGGATTAATAGATACTCCTTGGGCAATTATTTTCCCGGCATTAGCATCTACTATTGGACTATATTTATTACAAAACTTTATGACACAAATTCCTGATGCGCTTATTGAATCAGCACAAATTGACGGTGCAAGTCCTTGGAAACAGTTATGGGCTATCATTATGCCAGCAGTTAAACCTGCATGGATTACTGCCTTTATCTTTTCTTTCCAAGCTTTGTGGTCAAATAATGGTGGTTCTTTTATATATACAGAGAGTAAGAAACCATTAAGTTTTATGTTACAGCAGATTGCAGCAGCAGGTGTTGCTAGAACAGGTGTAGCTGCAGCCGCAACATTATTGATGTTTATTATTCCTGTAATTGTGTTCGTTGTAACTCAGAGTAATATTTTAGAGACAATGACAACTTCAGGTCTGAAAGAATAGGAGGGAAGATATGAAATTTATATCAAAAAGTAAACTAAAGAAAAAACTATTCTCTTTCGTAGCTTTGTTTGCTGTATCTTTATCTATTTTCTCTTCACAGATGATAGAACTGTCAGCAAAGTCTACATATGAAACTGAATATGAGAATTATATATACAATTCTGAAGGTGAACTTAAACCAGCTCCACGAGCTTATGAACTAAGTAGATCTATTAAGGCTGCAGATTTAGGTGTAGAAAATCTGAGGAACTTAACTGCTGTATTTGTTAAGAATGATAATGTTTATGTAGCCATTGAGAATGCTGTTCTAATTCTAGACAAACAATTTAACTTAATCCGTAGAATTGATAAATTTACTTTAGAAGGTGACGAGCAAACCTTAAGTAGACCATCAGATATTCATGTTGATAATAACGGTAATGTTTATATTGCTGAGCCAGAAAGATCTAGAATATTGTTGTTTGGATCAGATGGAAAGCTGATTAGAGCAATGGGTAAACCTGAAGCGGTTGGATTAGAAGACGTTGATTATAAGCCGACTAAGTTAACTGTTGACAAAATTGGAAGAATTTTTGTAGTTTCCTCAAATGTTTATGAAGGAATTATGGAACTTGGACCAAATGGAGATTTCACTCGCTTCTATGGTGTTAATAGAATTGTTTATAATCCATTAGACTTATTCTGGAGAAGTATAGCTACAGATGCACAATTATCGACGATGCAGCTTTGGTTGCCTACTAGCTTCTCAAATGTTTCTGTAAATGATGAGGGATTTGTTTTTGCAACAGTAGCAAGTCAGACAGAATCTGAGCCTGTTAAATTACTAAACTCAAAAGGAGAAGATATACTTAGATATCCTCAAGAACAAAGACCTCAAGGTGATGTCATTGCTAGAGGTGCTAATAGATCATCATTTATTGCATTAGACAATAATGAATATGGTATGTATACAGTTCTAGATAGCACAAAGCAAAGAGTTTTCACATACAATCATGATGGCTATTTGCTACATATTTTTGGTGGCAAAGGTAATGTAAGTGGTAAGTTCCAAAATGCTGTAGATGTTAAGTTTATGGGAGAAAACATAATTGTATTGGACCAGCTTAATCAAAGTATAGAAGTATTTCAGCCAACTACCTATGGAAATTTATTGAATCAAGCAGTTAAAGCTGATGCGTTAGAAAATTCAGAGGATTCAGAACATTACTGGCAAGAGATTGCTAAAATTAATCCTTTATATGATCTAGCTTATGTAAGTATGGGGGATGTTGCTTATAGAGAAGGTGAGTATGACAACGCACTGAAGTTGTACAAAAATGCAAATTTCCATAAAGGATATTCAGATGCTTTTAATAAAGTTAGAGAACAATGGGTGGAAGATAATATATCTTGGATTTTAGCAGCAATTTTCTTAATTTTTGTGTATCTAACTTGGGTACTTATTGTAGAACCTCAGATGAAGAAGAACAAAGAGAGAAGAGAGACAAGGAGTTAAGGTATGGAAAATGCTAATGTTACAAGTAAAAGGAACCTAAACTTTAAGAAAGGTTTGCAACAAATAAAGCATGACCTAATAGACTTCCCACTTTATATTATCTCTAGTCCTTTTAAGGGTTATGGAGACATAAAATTCGAAGGTGAAGGTAAGACATGGGTAGCAACAGTTATCTTGTTAATTTTTGGATTTGTCCAAATTATCAAAGAAGTTTATTCTGGGTATTTATTTAATTCAAATAAACCAGAGGATATTAATATTCTTATGATATTTGCAACATCAGTTTTGCCGATACTTCTTTTAACCATAGCAAATTGGTCAATAACAACACTCATGGATGGTACAGGAAGTATGAAGGACATATATATGGTCTTTACATATTCTTTGTATTTGCCAATTATTTTCAATATCATTCAAGTTGTTTTGAGCAATGTTATGAGTCTTGATGAGTCTGCATTCGTATATTTTTTCGCTGGATTTAGTATAGTGGCGTATTGTCTTTATGCTTTTATTGGCTTAGTTACAGTACATGAATTTGGCTTCTTGAAATCAGTTATGGCAGTAATTTTAACTATCGCTGCTATTTTGATTATTCTATTTATAACAGTGTTATTAATAAGCTTAATGGGAGAAGTCTTCATATTTATTCGTACAATTATTAGCGAAATAATCTTGCATTTGAGTTAGAAGGATAGGTTTATGAGAATAAAAAAAGAATTTATGAAAAAATCCACAATACTATTTTTACTTTTAGCAATTATTACAAGTAACTTAATCTTTGCTTTTAATAGTGTGAATGTTTTAGCTGAAGAGAATGAAAATACATCAGAGGAAACTTCTAATGAAGAGACTATAGAAGGAAATAATGATGCTGCGACTCAGGAGGAAGAATCTTCGAATAACTCTGATAATGAGGGAAATGTAATGGAGCTTGATCCTAATATAGGCGGTGAACCAGCTCCGAAAGAAGAGGTAGATTTAAGTAAGCTTAAAAAAATTGCAGATAATAATGAAGCAGCTTTATATTTAGATTCTACAAACTTGAACTTATATATGGAACTAAAGTCTAGCGGTAAAGTCCACTCACTAAAAGTGATGAATGGAAATTCTGGTAATGAATATGTTTCTAATGTTCAAAAATCCGATATAGTTTTCACATATTTAAGTGATGTAAGAAGAGGTTTAAGTTCAAGTGTTGAAAACTATTCTCTAGCAATTGCTAATGAGCAATTTGAGATTGAAGAGATCGAAGATGGAATTAAAATTAAATATACATTAGGTAGTGAAACAAGATCTATTACCGATTTGCCAAAACAAGTAGAATCTCAAAAAATGTACGATAAAGTTATATCCAAATTAAGCAAAGAGCAAGAAAAAGAATTCCTGACTCAGTATAGGCTCTTCAAAGGTTCTTATATAAGAATGAAGGATGATAAAGTTTCACAATTAATGATAGATCGTATTTATTCTTATTTATATGAAATTGGAGAATATACAACAGAAGACTTAATTGAAGATAGCAACACTTATGGTTTTGAAGTTGAAGCAGCTAGTTTAAGTATTCAGGCATCTATTGAATACAAATTAGAAGGAAAAGATCTAGTTGTTAAGATGCCAATAGACGAACTTGAAATTACTGGTGATGATACTGTAATTTCAACTGTAAATATGTTGCCTTATTTAATGTCAGCTGAGAGAGATCAGGAAGAAGGCTATATGTTTGTTCCTGACGGTTCTGGAGCAGTAATTAATTTTGATAATAATAAGCAAAGTGCTCCGGATTTTAAGTCTAGTATTTATGGCGAAGATATTTTAAAAAATGCAAAAAAATACAAAAATAATCGTATACAAACAACACTACCTGTTGCAGGAATTAAGTACAAGGATTACGCTGTCCTAGCTATTGTCGAAGAAGGTGCAGAGATTGCAGAGGTCAATGCTAATATTTCAGGAAAACTAGATGCTTATAATAAGGTAGGAGTTAATTTCAAGCTATTTGAAGTTGATCAAGTGGAATCAGTAGGTGCTGCTAATGTTTCTATATCAAGGTTCTCTAAAGATTTCTATGATAAAGATATCCAAATGCGTTATAAGTTTATCGAGGAGGATGAAGCACAATCAGAAGAAGTTTCATATGTAGATATGGCATTGACATACAAAAACTATTTACAGTCTAATGACATGTTGAGTGGAACTATAGATGAGCAGAGTCCTAGTCTAGATGTTGAATTTTTAGGTTCAATAAGAAAACGTCAATTTTTCATTGGTATTCCATATAATACAAACGTTTCCTTAACTACGTTTGAGGAGATGGACAGAATTATCGCAGAATTAGTTGATGCAGGAGTATCTGATCTTAATGTTGAGATTTCAGGATTTGCCAACAAGGGCTTAGATCATACTGCCATGAATAAGATTTCAGTATTAGGAGTCATGGGAGGAGAGACAAAATTAAATCAACTCTTAAATAAATATAATAGCAATGATGCGGTAGAGCTTTATCCTGCAATGTTCCTGTCTCAAGCATTCACTAAGAATAATTTGAATCAATATTCAGATATAGCCAGACATTTAAGTGGTGAGCAAGCAAGAGTGGCTAAGAATAATCATGTTAGAGAAATGTCCAGGATTGGTTCAGGTGCGCCATACTTAATTAGTCCAAGCAGCTATAAGTCATATCTAGGTTCAGTGTTGAATCAGCTGAAAAGACTACAAAGTGATAATTTATCTACGTTTGATTTAGGAAACAGAATTGTTGGTGACTATAATACTAATAATGATATCAGCAGAACTTCAGCTTTGAAGTATATTGAGGAGTCTCTAAAATACTTAAGCGATAATAAAAATAGTCTGATGCTAGCAAACCCAAATGCCTATGCTCTTAAATTCGCTGACAAAATTACCGATGTACCTATTGATGATAATAACTTAGAAGTCGTTGATTATGATATTCCGTTTTTACAAATAGTTTTAGACGGAAGCGTGAAATATTACGGTAATGTTTTAAACTCAAATATTTGGGAGAATCCAGAATTTACACTACTTCGTTTAATTGAGTATAAGACAAATCCGAAATTCCAAATATCAGCAGCAGATAGTGAAATGTTTAAAGATACAGATTATGAGGCTTTGATGAATACTAATTACGACATAGTAGGACCAAAGGCAGTTGAACTTTATCAAAAATATTCTGAAGCGTATGAAAGTATTGCAAACTCAAGAATTATCGAGCATAAAGTGATAGAAGCTAACCTTAGAAAAGTTTCTTATGATAATGGAATTAATGTCTATTTGAACTATGGAAATGAAGATAAGGTAATTGATGGTGTAAAAATCGCTCCTTTAAGTTATGAGATAGTAAAGAAGTGAGGATGAATGAATGAAGAAGAATGAGAATAAAGAGAAAAAACAAAATAGAGGCTGGTATTACAACCTATCTTTTGAGAATAGAAATACCATATGGGCCTACATATTCTTGGCTCCATGGTTGATTGGTATTTTAGCTTTTTTCCTCAAACCTGTTGTAGAATTAGTAATCTACAGCTTCAATAAGATTACCTTATTTCAAGGTGGAATGGACATGGAAGCTGTTGGTTGGAACAACTACAAGTATATATTTACTGTTCATGCTAATTTCAACCAACTACTGATAACAACCTTACTAGAAGCTATTCCTAAACTTGTTTTAATTTTAATTTTATCAATGTTCTTAGCTATAATTTTGAATGGTAAATTTAAGGGAAGAACTATTGCTAGAGCAGTATTCTTTATTCCAATTATCATGGCAACAAATGCGTTGACAAATATAGTTGGAGGATCGGAATTAGCTATTGTTGAATCAATGCAAGCTGAAGAAGCGACAAATGTAAATTTCATTACAGGATTTATAGTTAGAATGTTTGATTCTCCTGAGTTGGTTGGTGGAATCTTAAAAGTAGTATCCAATATATTTGACACAATTCTGCTTAGCGGAATGCAAACTTTGATTTTCTTAGGAGGATTACAGAGTATTAATCCACCATTATATGAAGTTGCAAGAATAGAAGGTGCTACAAATTACGAAACATTTTGGAAAGTTACCTTACCAATGCTATCTCCTCACATTTTGACAGTATCAGTTTATACATTGGCTGAGCATTTTATGAGTTCAGATCTAGTTAAACTCGCATACGATACTGCATACCTGCAAAGTCAATGGGGATATAGCTCAGCTATGAATGTTATTTTCATGTTTGCAACAGTTATAGTTATTGGAATTGTGATAGCTATCTTATCTAAGGGGGTCTACTACAGTGAATAGAAATGATAGTATAAAAATTAATAAAAATGATAACAGTCAAGATCTAATAAATCTAAAATCTATAAGGGATCCCTATGGTGATGACTATAGTACATTTAGAAAATTGCCTAAAAAACAAAGAGAGAAGATCCATCGAAAGCATGTAAGGGCTAATAGTAAAAAATCTTATGTTTTTGCAAATAAAGCTAGTTCTATTTTTGCATCTATCATGAGGTATGCATTATTGATATGTTTGGGATATCTAATTTTGAACCCTATATTTAAAATGATATCTACAGCCTTCACTGCTCCTACTGAGTTAGGGTCACCAACTTCTATTTGGATTCCGGCAAAGCTCTCAAAAGAGCATCTTTATATGGCATTCCGAGCAATGAACTATAATGCTACATTGCCATATACTTTCTTTACTGTGAGCATTCAAGTATTGCTGCAATTGTTCTCAACAATGTTAGCTGGTTATGCTTTTGCTAGGGTTGGTTTTAAGGGTAAAAGACTCTTGTTTATATTAGTAATATTGCAAATTATTGTTCCAGCCCAAGCTATTTCATTACCTCAATATTTGAATTTCAGAAATTTTGATATCTTTGGATTATTTAAAGCAATTACTGGGCAGCCACTAAACCTTCTGAACAATCCGATTACACTTTATATCTTGGCGATTACTGGACAAGGCTTAAAGAGTGGTATATTTATTTATATTTTTAGACAAGGATTTATTAATCTGCCTAAGGAGCTAGAAGACTCTGCTTATGTAGATGGTAGTGGTTATTTAAGAACATTTTTCTCAATAATCTTACCGTCTGCTGGGTCAACACTATTGACAGCAGCTGTATTGAGTTTCGTTTGGAACTGGAATGATATGTATTTTGTAAACATGTTTGCTTCTACACCAAATAATATTATGGTTAAACTTAATTCTGCAACTGCTTCTATGGATCAAACATTAAATAGTTTGGTGCGAAATATTGATGGAGCAACTGCAAGTCAGTTAGAGTTATTGGTTGATAGTCCACTATATAAGCAAGCAATTGCGGACACAATGTCATTGTTAACAATGATACCGGTGTTAGTAATTTATATGGTTGTTCAAAGATGGTTTATCCAATCGTCAACACATGCTGCTGTTAAAGGATAATCAAGAAATAAGTCTTAGATTAGGATTAATCACAAGGAATTAGTAAATTATGAGAATTGATAGAAAAGAGAATGATGAGAATCTAGAGCTAGATAAGTATGCTAGAAAATTAAATTCCAGTTTTTATAAATTCTTTGATAAGTTGCTTTTTATAGTTAAACTAAACTTTGCTGTGTTTTTGGGGACTTTGTTGGGATTAGTTATATTTGGACTTTTCCCAGCAATTCAGTCCGCAAATAAACTATGCCAAGGAGAAAGTGAAGGAATTGAGAACTATGTATTCAAGAGATTCTTTTATTGGTGGAAGTTTTACTTTTTCTCTAGCTTATTTTATGCACTAATTGCTTATGTAGGAACAATACTGATTTTTAGCATATGGGTATTAATGTGGTATGTACAAAATCAGTTCTTAGCAGTACCACTTTACCTTGTATTCTTTTTATTAGTATTAAGCTTTTTATCATATCTTATATATTTCCCGAGTTTAGATATCTATTACAACTATTTGCCACAAGGGAAAATTGTGATTACATCTATTCTTTTTTCTTGGAAATATTTTGGTAGAACTTTGATGATTTTAGGAATTATTATATTAAATTCACTGTTTTTAATGTTTATTCCTCACTTAGCAGTTTTTGTATTCCTAGGTATCCCAATTTACTTTTCACATTATTTTATACAAGGAGCTTTACCCGAGGATATAAAAGAGGATGCTATATATGCTGAATTAGATGACGTTTAAATGGTGCTTTAATGTAGTGTTTAAAAGGCGCTTTAATGTAATTAAAACTATTTACTGTAAAGAAAGGAGATATTAATGTTTACAGAAAAAATAGTCAAAAAAATAGAAGCTGATTTTCAGTCAAGAAAACCACTTCTTGAGGGGAGAGCAGATAAGCTCTTTAATGTGTTTGAAGATGCAAGTCCTGAAGAAATAATTTGCTTGAAATATTTGTACAGTTATTTACCAATTAGTGATTGTAGTAGCTATGATGGCAAGCTCTTCTTAAATTTGGTTAAAGATGCTCTGTTGGCAAAAGAGAAATTCCCTTGGGGCAAAGACTTAAGTGACGAAATGTTCTTTAACTATGTTTTGTCCGTAAGAGTAAATAATGAAGATTTAACCGACCATAGATCAATTATAAGAGAAGAATTATCTGATAGGATAGATGGAATGAGCATGGCAGATGCAGCTCTAGAAATAAATCTATGGACATACGAGAAAGCGACCTATCAAGCAACAGACGGACGAACAGTTTCTCCATTAACTATAATGACTAGAGCTTTTGGTAGATGTGGTGAAGAGTCAACATTTTTGGTTTCTGCATTGAGAAGTGTAGCCTTACCAGCTAGACAAATATATACTCCAAGATGGGCAGCTTCAGACGATAACCATGCTTGGGTAGAGGTATGGACTGGGAGCAAATGGGAATATTTAGGTGCATGTGAACCAGAGGCTATTTTGAATAAAGGATGGTTCTCAGCTCCAGCCAAACGTGGAATGATAATGCAAACTAGTTTGCATACTGGATTTATTGAAAATGAGGAAATAATTAGACATGAAGGCGATTTCTACTTGCTAAATGTTTCAGACACTTATTTTGATCCTGCTAATCTAAAGCTTACCGTCAAAAATGGAAATGAAGAAATAGAAAATGCACTAGTAAACTTAAATGTTATTAATTATGCGCAAATTTCTCCTATATCTAGTTTAAAAACAGATAAAACTGGTCAGATCTCTGTAAAATTAGGTAAAGGTGATTTGCTTTTAAGAGTTCTTCCAGATTCTGAAAAATATCCAGAATTAAAAAATAAGGTTATTGAAAAGAAAGTATCTTTGATAGATGGAGATATAGAAGTTGTAGTTGATTTTGCAGATGAAAATCAATTAATGCTAGAACAAGGTGTTGAGCACTATTACATGACAGCACCAAAACCAGAAAAAAATGAAGATCCACAAGCAAGTCCAGAAGCTGAAGAAAGAATGCAAGAGAGAAAACGTGAAGCAGAAGCTATAAGAGAAGCATACCAGAGTACTTTTTATGCTGATCCTGATGAAGACAGTGAAGCAGAGTATGACAAAGAAGTTCTGGAGTATAGGAAAGCTAAAGTTCTTGCTCAAAGTTTAGGTAACAAAGCAGAAATTGAGAAGTTCCTAGATGAAACTGAAACAGGGCTAGATTTAGAATATAAGATTGAATTATTAGAAGTAATTCGTTGGAAGGACCTATCTGATATAACTTATGAAATCTTATTAGATCATGCTGTAGCTTCTAATAGTTTTAAATTTAACTTTGAAAAAGATATGTTCGTAGAAAATATTTTAAACCCTAGAGTGGATAATGAAATGATTAGAGCTTGGAGAACACTAGCTAGCGTTTTCTCCGAGGAAGAAATTGCTAAATTTAAAGAAAATCCTTTAGAAATTGTATATCTAATAGACGGCAAAGTTGAAACTTTAAATCAAGCAGACTCAGGTGGTATGGCGGATCCTTTAGGAGTATTGGAGATGGGTAAAGGTAGCGCCTTGAGTAAACTGTTGTTAATAATTGCTAGTATGAGAAGTCTTGGAATTCCAGCGAGATTGAATCCTACAGATAGACATGCTGAGTTCTATATGGACGAAAAATGGCATGGTTTCGATTTAGACAATAAGTCATATAAGGTAGATGGCAATAACGATTCTGATGTGGCTTCTAGATTAGGAAAACACAAAGAAGATGATAAAGATGCTGATTTCGCATATAAATCAGGCTTATTAATAGAAAAAGATGAAAATGAAACCATTGAATATATGACTCAAATTGGTTTTTCAAGAATAGAGGAAGACGGTAGTCTAAGTAGTTTATTCTTCAAAGATTTTGAGTTTAATAATAAAAATGAATTCCATGCAGATTTAGATCCAGGAAAATATCAAGTACTTGTATGTAAACGTTCCGCTAGAGGTAATAATGAAGCATATCTATATCGAACTGAAGTAAAAGAAGGTCAACTAACAAGCTTAAAAATAGCTATGCCTCAAGCAGCTGATACAGATCAGAAAAAATTTGATTTCTTACCATTAGAGTTTTCAGATAATAGCGAGTTTAATGGAAGTGAGGAATTGAATTTCTTAGCAATATTAGAACCTGCAGCTGAGCCTACAGAACACTTCTTCAATGAATTATTAGAAGCAGACGAAAGATTCGAAGATCTATCAACTAGAACAAGTTTTGTTTTAAATGATTTTAGATCTGAATCAGATCAGAAACTAAAAGCAGTACTTGAAAGATTCCCAGAAATTAAGCTAAGAAATGTTGCTGAGAATTTCGATATAAATAAATATGTTGAAAATAGCTTCAAAAAATATGAACTACACAATTTACGATTACCACTATTGTTACTAGTTAATGAAAAACAAGAAGTTGTTAGAGCTATATCAGGTTATCAAGTAGGTAGTGTGGTCCAAGTTTTACATGAGGTTCAATAGGTTCAATAGGTTTTTAGGAAATTTATTTTTAAAATAAATTCAAAATGATAGGAGATATAAACTATGATGCAAGATTGGTTTAAAAAAGCAAAATTAGGGATTTTTATACACTGGGGGATTTATGCTGTTAAAGGTGTAAGTGAATCATGGTCCTTCCATAATGGTTACATAGATTATGATGAATATATGGATCAGGCAAAGGGATTTACCGCTGCTAATTATGATCCAGAGAAATGGGCAGAACTTTTCAAAGAGGCAGGAGCTAGGTATGCAGTTTTAACCACTAAGCACCACGATGGATTCTGCCTTTGGGATACTGATTTAACTGATCATAACTCTGTAGATGGAGCACCAGCAAAAACTGACTTGATTGGACCTTATGCTGAAGCAATCAGAAATGCGGGATTGAAAGTAGGGATGTATTACTCATTAACTGACTGGTCTAGAGAAGATTATAGATCAATTTATAGTGCAGAAACTGATGAGAAAGATTACGCCAAGCAAAATAAATATGAGACTCCTGCAGGTGGGCCAGAAGATTATGAAGCTTGGGAAAGACACTTAGAGCTAAATAATGAAGCCATGAAAGAATTAATGACAAGATATGGAACGGTAGACTTGTTATGGTTTGATGGAGACTGGGAAAGAACTGCTGAACAGTGGAAAATGCCTGAGTTTAGGAAGTTATTACATGAGTTAAATCCAAATGTAGTGTTGAACTCAAGATTGAGAGGATATGGTGATTACAAGACACCTGAGGTAGGCATGCCAATCGTTGCACCAGAAGGTGTTTGGGAATTATGTGTACCAATTAATAACTCATGGGGTTATCAGCATAGAGATGTTTACTGGAAATCTAGTAGAGAAGTTATACGCCTATTTGTTGACTGTCTTACTCTTGGAGGAAATCTATTATTAGACATAGGACCAATGGAAGATGGAACTATTCCAGAGCAAGAAGTTAAGGTGCTAAAAGATTTAGGATCTTGGATTAAAGACAATGAAGAAGCAATTTATGATACAAAAGCTGGTATAGGTTATGATCTTTTCCTAGGTGGATCTACAGTTAGTGAAGATAATAAGACAATTTACTTGTTCGTTCATGACAGACCTGTCGAATCAGTTGTGTTGAAAGGTTTAATAAGTGAAGTAGAAAATATCAGTGTACTTCATAATGGCAAGAAGTTATCTGCAAAATTAACAGGTGGTTCACCATACATGGGTGTTCCAGGGACTTGGTGGATTAATTTAACTGAAGAAGATTGTCATGAAATTGGTTCAACAGTTATTAAGATAGAGCTAAAAGAACCTTTGGAATTATATAGAGGTGAAGGTAAAGTTATTAGCTTCAATGAATAGAATTTACTTAGAAAAGTTTAGCTCTTGCATAAGATAAGTGCTAAACTTTTCTTAAATTAAACAAAAAAGTAATACAAATTAAATACTAAAGAAAGAAAAGAAAATGATAAAAAGAGATTATACATTAGAAGTTTGCTGTGGCTCTATAGAGGATGTAATTACAGCTGTAGAGGCAGGTGCTGATAGGATTGAACTCTGCTCAGCCTTGGATGCTGGTGGACTTACAGCAAGTTATGGTACAACTAAAACTGCATTAGAAATTGCATCAGGCAAAACAAAGATAGTAAATATAATCCGTCCAAGAGAAGGTGGGTTTGTATATACCAATGCAGAGTATCAAGTAGCTTTTAACGATGCCAAAACTATGTTAGAACTTGGTGCAGATGGAATAGTGTTCGGTTTTCTTGATGAGAATTCAGACATTGATTTTGCAAAAACACAAGAGTTCGTAAACTTAGCTGGGGATAAAGAAACCTGTTTTCATAGAGCTTTTGATGAAGTGAGAGACTGGCGCGAAGCTATAGACCAATTAGTAGAGCTAGGAGTAGACAGAATTCTTACTAGCGCTCAACGAAGTAGTGTCTTGAATGGTTTAGATACACTCAAAGAAATGCAAGAGTATGCCAATGGTCGTATTCAAATTATGGCAGGAGCTGGGGTTGCACCAGAGAAAATTGATGAGATAATTGAAATTTCTGGAGTGGAAAATATTCATGGAACTTTCTCTAAAAAAGTTTATGTTGAGAATAAACTTAGAGGTGAACTGAATAACGCTGCAAGCCAGAATGATCTCTACAGCTATAAAGTTGTAGATAAAGATTTATTAAGTAAGATTGATTAATTTGGATAGATTTGAGTATATAAGATGAGTATAAAATTTGTAAAAATTCCTGCAGGAGAATTTATGATGGGCGCAAGCACCAGAGATGGATACCCCTTTGATAAAGAGCTACCTCAGGTAAAAGTGAAAGTTAAAGAATTTGAAATTGCTGAAACTACAGTAACAAATGCACAGTTCAAGGAATTTGTAGATGCAACAGGCTACGTTACTGAAGCTGAGAAATACAATGCTTCTTTTGTTTTCTACAGATTGCTAAATAAAGATGATTCTATTACGTACAAAGAAGTTGAGCATCTACCTTGGTGGTTATATGTACAAGGTGCAGATTGGCAACATCCGACTGGACCTAATTCAAGTATTGAAGATATTATGGATCACCCGGTTGTACATGTTTCTTATATTGATGCGCTAGCCTTTTGCGAGTGGGGTAATTATAGATTGCCAAGTGAAGCTGAGTGGGAATATGCAGCTCGTGCAGGATCTACAAGTAAATGGCCTTGGGGAGATGAGTTTGCACCAAATGGCAAATACATGGCTAATATTTGGCAAGGTGAATTTCCTTATGAGAACACACTGGAAGATGGCTTCTTAGCAACCTGCCCAGCTAAATATTATGATCCTAATAACTTCGGTTTATATAACGTTATAGGTAATGTCTGGGAATGGTGTTCTAATCCGAGAAGAATCGATTTGAATGAGTTTGCAGGAAATGATTTTATAGCTGATCCTCCATATGATTTTGAAAGTATTGATGGTAATGAAGAGATAGCTGTAAAAGGTGGATCATTCCTATGTCACAATAGTTATTGTAATCGTTATAGATTAGGTGCAAGAAATGGTAATACAGCTAACTCAACTGCTAGTAATTGTGGATTTAGAGTCTGCAGATAAGTTTGCTACTCCACACAAAATAAGATAATAAAAACTGCTTTGAAAATTCATCAAAGCAGTTTATTTTTGTCTAATGGCTTGAATTTAATTTATAAAGTCTAGTTATTAGAACTCTCCACATCTTTTCTCCAAGCTTGGAAATGTTCATCTAATTCTTTAGCCTTTTCTTCATTTTCTTTAATTAAGTTATTATCTTCACTTTCGTCTATATTTTCACCAATGTTGAACAACTCTTTTCCATAACCAAGTACAGCATGCTCAGTTTTTAGCAAAGCTTCTCTAGCACTATCAGATCCTTCAAGATCTGTACGAATTAACTTCCAGTCTCTATCTTGAACAGCATATTGGAAACCAGTGTCAAAGAATAGTCTTTGATGACCTCCATCAGAGCCTAGTAGTGTAGGTAAGAGGTTAATACCATCAACTTTATTAGCTGCTGGCGCATCAGCTCCGGCCAAGTATGAGAATGTTTCCAAGAAGTCCAAACTAGATGATAAGTTTTGAGAAATTGAATTTTCTGCAACTGTTCCAGGCCAAGATGCGATAAATGGAACTCTGATACCACCTTCATACAATGTGTACTTGGTACCGGTCAAAGGTACGTTGTTACCGTAGTTGCAAGGAGAACCACCGTTGTCAGTGATATAGATAATTAAGGTATTATCTCTTTGACCTAATTCCTCGATAGTGTCTAAAATCTCTCCGATCTTCATATCCATTAACTCTAATTGAGCAAGATAATATTCTCGTCCATGAGGTAGGTTAGGAGTAATTACACCGTCATACCAGTCTAAATACTCAACTTCATCTGGATCGAAGTCATCATACTTAGGTAGGCCACGTTTCTCTAATTCTTCCTCAGGTAACTGCCAAGTGAAATTGTGAACTGCGTTAAAGGCAGTCATACAGAAGTAAGGAGTGTTGTTTTCAGCAGAGTTGCGGATGAAGTTCATAGTTCTATCAGCAAATTCATATGTTAAAAAGTTATCACACTCTACCGGTTTACCGTTTTCGTATAGAGCAAACATATTGTGTACGCTAGCTGCTTCACCATATTTTTCTTCTGCATCGAATTCATGTTTTAAATAGTGGAGACGACCATAGCCTAGAGCTGCAAGACCATAGAAAGACTCATCGAAACCATGTTGATCTGGGTTAGATCTATCTCCAGGTTGATCAGGACCATAATGAACTTTACCAAAGTAACCTGTGTGATATCCTACTGTTTTTAGAATTTCAGGTATAGTTTGATATTGGTCTGGTGCGAACTTTGCTGTACCAAAATATTTTGCTCCCCAGCGCTCTTGATAGGCACCAACAATCATACCTGCTCTAGATGGAGAGCATACAGGTGCGCTTACATAGCCTCTTTCAAGAAGCATTCCAGATTTTCTCAGTCTATCTAAGTTTGGAGTATGTACATCTTCATGAGCTTCTCTAAAAGATAAATCACCATATCCATGATCATCAGAAACAATTAATAAAATATTTGGCCTACTAGAATGTAAATTTTTGAGTTGTGACTCAATATTTGTCATTTGAAATACCTCCTGCTATTGCAGTATCAATTTGTACGTTTATTATAACGTAAAAATAGCATTAGCTTTAATAAAGTAGGATTAAAAAAACATAAATAAAAAATATAAAATGAACAAGGTTAATTCAGTAAAAGTTAATCAGTAAAGCAATACAAGCTTTTGAGTTTTTGTAAACTTTTACTTTGACTATAATTTTGACATCTTATTAAAAATCTATTTGTCTAACTTATTATTTATTTTAACAAGTAGGACTACAATCACTATTAAAAGAATTATAACTATGGGCATTGTGAAAAATAATATATCTGCAACTTGATCTACATGCATCATGGTATTCCTCCTTTATTGGATCTAATTAATTCATATAAACCTATTATAACGCAAAAATACAGTCGAATTTGCTATAGTAGAGCTATATAATAAGTATATAAGCTATAAAGGATAAATAGAATAAATTTTTTGAGAGAAAGTGCATGTGCACAAATAAATAGAATTAAAATGAGCAGAAAAATGAAAAAGAAACCAAACGTAATTTTAATAATGGCTGATCAATGGCGTGGAGATTTTCTAGGTTATACAGGCAATCAATTTGTTGAAACTCCATATCTTAATGATTTAACCCGTAAGGGTATAACCTTTAATTCAGCGTACTCTCCAGTCCCTACATGTATACCAGCAAGAGCTAATCTTTTCACTGGTATGAAACAAGAAAATACTGGTAGGGTAGGTTATCAAGATGGAGTTGATTGGGAATATCCCAATTATTTAGCAGGCGAGTTTTCCAAAAACAACTACCAAACTCAAGCAATTGGAAAGATGCACGTTTATCCATCAAGATTCAGAGCTGGATTCGATAATGTAATCTTGCATGATGGTTTCCTTCATAGCCAACGTAAACTTACTCAAACAGTTTCAGAAACTGCAGATTTTGTTGATGATTATGTAGCTTGGGCAAGAAGAGAATTAGGAAATCGCTTTGATATCATGGACATGGGTTTGGAATGTAATTCATTCGTAGCACATCCATGGATATATCCAGAGTATACTCACCCAACTAATTGGGTGGCAGAGATGGCAAGAGATTTCTTTAGAAGAAAAGACCCTACAGTGCCTTATTTCTTGTATTTGAGTTTCCATAGACCACACGCACCTTATGATCCACCACAATCTTATTTGAATATTTATGAGAATAAAGATATACCAGAACCTCCTGTGGGAGATTTCGCTAAACCTGATCCTGATGGTGATGGCTGGTTTGTTGAAACTCAGGTGGGTATTGTACAGCATGATGCAGTCGTTAGAGCACGCAAAGCCTACTCAGCTGCAGTAACTCATATAGATCATCAAATTGGTAGAATAATTTCACATTTAGTTGATACAGGTGAAGCCGATAATACGATACTTGTATTTACCTCTGATCATGGCGACTTGCTGGGTGATCATAACTTATGGAGAAAATCTAGTCCATTAGAAGGGTCATCAAGAGTACCTCTAATTATTTATGATCCAACAGGTAGATTAAACTATGAGCCAGGAACTATATCTGATGAGTTGGTAAGTTTATGGGATATAATGCCAACTTTATTGGATTTAACAGATATTGAAATTCCTGAAACTGTAGATGGCAAATCTATTTTGAAAATATTAAATGGAGAAGAATCTTCATATGAATATATCCATGGAGAGCATAGTCACGGTCACAGAAGTTACCACATGATAAGAACTCAAGATAAGTGGAAATATTCTTGGTTTGATCAGACAGGCGAGGAATGGCTCTTTAATTTAGCTGAAGACCCAGAAGAATTACAGAATTTAGTCTATGTAGCAGAGCAAGAAGCTGCTGATAGTACCTTGAATAAAAAGCTAGGTGAATTAAGAAATATCTTGATTGAAGAGTTAAAAGATAGAGAAGAAGGCTATGTTGTAAATGATGAGCTTCAGTTAGGTAGGCCCATTTTGACAAGTTTAAAAGATAGTTATATTAAAGGAAATAAGCATTCTCCTACGGAGTAAATTTATTTAAGCAGTATACTAGTTGGACATATTTGAAATTAGAATGATTATTTACGGAGAAAAGAATTTATATGAATAAATCAGAAAGAAAATTACGAATAAAAGATCAAAAAGGTTTTATTACAAAAGTTGCTATAGTTTTTGTAGCTGCATTATGTTTGTTGTACTTTAATAATATTTTGATGTTTTTAGGTAAAGTTTTAGGGATAGTTTTTCCTTTCTTTATAGGTATAGCAATTGCTTATATCTGGAATTTGATACTTAAGTTTTTGGAGAAATATCTATTCCCAAATTCACAAAAAGAAATAGCTAATAAAATTAGACGACCTCTTAGTATGACTTTATCTTTCCTTGTAATTATTGGAATCGTTGTTGGCGTTATGTATGTAGTAATTCCACAAATTTATGAATCTACAAGAATTATAGTTGAAGCAGTGCCGATGTTTGCAGAGAACACTAAAGCATGGTTCTTGCGTTCTACTGAAGGTGCTGAATGGGCTAATAGTCTAAGAAATAATATAGAAAATTTAACTATAGATTGGAATCAAGTTGGCTCAGAAGTTGTTAATTTCTTGAAAAATGGCTTAGGCGGTTTCCTCGGATCTACATTAGGCTTTCTTGGTAATATAGCAGGATTCTTTATAACATTTTTCACAGCAATAATATTTGCAATTTATCTTTTAATCGGTAAAGAAAAATTAGCAGCTCAAACTAGAAAGATTACAAATGTATACTGGAGTAAGAATTTTAGCAATAAGTTTTATCATGTAATGGATGTTCTTGATGATACTTTTTCTAGTTATATTAAAGGACAATGTTTGTCTGCACTTAGTTTGTCAGCACTAATAACAATTAGTATGTTAATTTTTAGAATTCCTTATGCTTTTACAATTGGTGTTGTGACTATGATCACTGCATTTATACCTATTGTGGGTGCTTTTTTAGGAGGAGCAGTTGGGTTCTTCATGATTGCGGCAGTTAATTTTGAACAAGCAATAATATTTTTAATCATAATAGTTGTTTGTCAACAAATTGAAGGAAATATTATTTACCCTCAAATTGTTGGGGATTCAATTGGCTTACCAGGAATCTGGACCTTTGTTGCTGTTGTCTTTGGTGGTTCCTTATTTGGAACTATGGGTATGATACTGGCAGTTCCTATATTCGCAACCTTCTATAAATTATTTAAAGAAAGAACAGATAGATTATTAGCGATACAGGCAAAGAAAGAAGAGTTAAAAGAGTTTAAAAAAGAAAAGAAAAAAGCTATTAATAGAGAAGAAGCAAGATCAAGTAAGAAGCAATTAAAACAAGAGAAAATTATTAAACAGAAACTACAAAAGAAAAAACTATAGAAAATAATTAGGGTGTATAAATGAACATACTTGTAACTTTTGATGAAAACTATGCTGCTCCATTTAAGACTATGTTGAAATCACTAGCTATAAATAACGCTAGTGAAAAAGTTGTAGTCTATCTGCTATATTCTGAGAATAAGATCAGGCAGGAAACATTAGAGGATTTAATTAGGTATTGTGGGAGTTATGGAGTAGTTTTCAAACCTTGCATTATTGATAATGAGATTTTTTCCAAATATAAAGTTAATAAACATTATTCTTCTGCAATGTACTATCGATTGCTTGCAAGTGAGTTCTTGCCGAAAGATATAGACAGAATTATTTACTTAGATCCTGATATTTTAATAATAAATTCTTTATCTCCACTCTGGAAGCTAGAATTAAAAGATAAGAAGATTTTTGCAGCGGCATCACATACAGAAGCTTTTACAGATAGCATTAATATGATGAGATTGAATACCGAGACAGAATATTTTAATACAGGTGTCTTATTAATGGATCTTAAGAGTATTAGGGATCAAATTTCATTTGAAGAACTTGTTAGGGAGATAGAAGAGGTTGATAGCTTTTTAATATTGCCTGACCAAGATATTTTTAATGTATTGTTTAGTGATGTCACGCTTTCAATACCAGATGAAATTTGGAATTATGATGCTAGGTATTATAGTAAGTATCTTTTGCAAAGTAATAGAGAATATGATTTGGATTGGGTAATGAAAAATACAGTAATTTTGCATTTTTGTGGTAAAAAGAAACCCTGGAATACAAAAAATATAAATACTAAATTTGATAGTTTATATAAGCATTATATGCAATTAGAGAATCCATTTAAAAAAGTTAAGGATATTCAAGAGAAATAAGAGAGCAAGCTAGGGAAAAGGAAATTCCTTTGAGGAGGAAAACATGTTAGAACTACGTAATATAACCAAAACCTATAAGACAGGTTCTTACAACGTCGAAGCGCTTCAAGGAGTAAGCTTAACATTTAGGGAACAAGAATTTGTTGCAATCTTGGGCCCATCAGGATGTGGTAAGACAACCATGCTTAATATTATTGGTGGTCTAGATAATTACACTTCTGGAGATTTAGTAATTAATGGCCATAGTACCAAAGGCTATAGCGATAGAGACTGGGATCAATATAGAAATCACTCAATTGGTTTCGTTTTCCAGAGTTATAACTTAATACCACATCAAAATGTTCTACAGAATGTTGACTTGGCAAATCAAATCTCTGATGTTCCTAGGGCAGAAGGTAGAGATAGGTCTATTAAGGCGTTAGAGAGTGTTGGTTTAGGTAATGAAATCAACAAAAGACCTAATCAAATTTCGGGTGGTCAATCTCAAAGAGTGGCAATATCCAGAGCTCTTGTAACTAATCCAGACATCATCTTAGCCGATGAACCAACAGGTGCTTTGGATAGTGAAAGTTCTAAACAAGTAATGGATATTATCAAAGATCTTGCTAAAGACCGTCTGGTCATTATGGTTACTCATGATGCAGAATTGGCAGAGAAATATGCAGATAGAATAGTAAAGATGAAGGATGGTTTAGTCGTTTCTGATAGTAACCCATATAACCCTGAAAACACTGAAGTTAAACCAAAGAAAACTAACAAAGCCAAAATGAAGCTTTTAACTGCATTTAGATTATCTTTAAATAATCTCTGGGCTAAAAAAGGTAGAACAATTTTAACTGCGTTAGCAGGATCAATTGGAATTATAGGAATAGCTCTTATATTTGCACTTTCTTATGGAATTCAAAACTATATAAATGATGTTCAGGAAGAAACTTTGACCGCATACCCTATAACTATAGAAAAAGAAGCCATGGATGCCACGGCGTTTATAGAAAATTTAGCTCAACGAAATAATGATGATTTGAAGAATAATGACAAAAGCAAGATTTATTCACAAAATCTTATGTTTGATTTTATGCAGGGGATGTCCTCCACATCAAGTATAAGTAACAATATGGGTAAGTTTAAGGAATACCTAGATAGTAATGAAGATATTAAAGAGTATGTTTCAAATATACATTATTCCTATGCTATAGACCTACCTGTTTACACTAGAGCAAAAGATGGCAATATATATTATGTCAATTTGATGGACTTAATGTCATCTGCTTTTGCCACTGATAATTACCAAAATGCTATGTTGTCACAATTTACTCTGGCTGGTGAAGTTGACTTGTTCCAAGAGCTAGTACCTGGTGAAAATGGTGAAAAATTTGCTTCTATGTATGATGAGCAATATGAATTGGTAACAGGACAGATGCCAGAAAATTATGATGAGATCGTCATGATTCTAGATAAAAATAATCAAATAGCTGATATTACTTTATACGCTCTAGGTATGCGTGATCGAGATGAACTAAGCAACATGATGAACAAAATTCTAAATGATGAAGATGTTGATACCGAAAAGAGTGATGTGGAAGAGTTTAGTTTTGAGGATTTTATGAATCTTGAACTTAAAGTAATTCTTTCAAGTAAGAATTTTACTAAAAATGAAAGTAATGGAACTTGGTCAGATGTCTCTGCAACTGATACTGGTAAAGATTTCTTGTATGACTCAGACTCATCAGCGATTCCTCTTAAGGTAGTAGGAATTGTTAGAGAAAAAGCTGATTCACAAATACATGGTATTAGTAGTGCATTTGCTTATACAGAAGCATTAACAAATTATATTATTGAAAATACAGAAAATACTGAAATAGTTAAAGCTCAATTAGAAAATCCAGAAGTGGATGTATTTAATGGTTTGCCTTTCATTACAGGCGATTGGGAAGAACCTAATGCTGCAAAGAAGGCTGAAGATATACAAACCTACGCTAAGGATAAAAGTGTAGAAGAGTTGTCCGAGTTCTATACTTGGATGGCAACAGAACCTGATAATGATAGTGTAGAGCAAGCAGTGTCTAATCAGTTGGCAAGTTTAAGTAGAGAAGAGATCCAAGCACAAGTAAGTGCTACATATGCTGAGCAAATGAAAATTGAAGCGGCACAGGTTGAGAAATTCTTAAATGAAATGAGTGATGAAGAATTATTCAGTGCTGTAAAAGATGTAATGAAAGAACAATACGTAGCGAGATACAAAGAAATGGCAACGAAAGAAGTAGAGCAAATCCCAGTAGAGCAAAGAGCTGCATTGTTTAAACAAGGTGAGTTTACAGAAGCACAATGGGTAAGCCTTTATGATAAATTTATGCCAGCAACAGTTTCAGAAAAAAGCTTAAAAGAAAACTTAGAAACATTGGGCTATAGAGATCCTGAAGTTCCAGAGACAATATATATCTACTCCAAGACTTTTGAAGCAAAGGATGGAATTGCTGATGTTATCACATCATATAACGAACAACAGGAAGAAGATGATAAGATTCAATATACAGATTATATCGCCCTACTAATGTCTAGTATTACTGCAATCATTAATGGCATTAGTTATGTACTTATAGCATTTGTTGCTATTTCATTGATAGTTTCATCAGTTATGATTGGAATTATCACTTATATATCTGTTATAGAGAGAACCAAAGAAATTGGTATTCTAAGAGCCTTAGGAGCATCTAAAAATAATATTACAACAGTGTTTAATGTCGAGACTTTTGTTGAAGGTTTAATTTCTGGTGTATTAGGTATTTTAATCAGTCTTGCTTTGCTAATACCAATCAATTCATTGATAAGAAATCTGACAGGTATTAAAGAGATTACTGCAGCCATACCAGTTTCAATAGGTCTTGGATTAATTGCAATTTCAGTACTATTAACATTAATAGCAGGAGCAATTCCAGCGAGATTTGCAGCGAAACTTGATCCTGTAGATGCATTGAGGGTAGAGTAGATTGTTGAGAAACTTACAACAATAAAACAAAAAAAGGAAGAGACGAAGTAACTATGAGCAAAATAACAGCGGTGTTTTTTGATGTTGATGGAACCTTGTTAAACTCTGAGCATCAAATGTTAGAATCGACCAAAATGGTTTTGAGGAAGTTAGAAGAAAAGGGTATTCCCTATGCGATAGCATCAGCAAGAGGTCCAGCATCTATATTGCCACTTTTTGAACAATTTGATTTTAGAGCGCCAATGGTTTCTTTTAACGGAGCTCTAGTCTATGACATTGATGAGAATGTAATCAAGTCTACTGGAATGGAAAAGGAGGAGGCTGCGGAGGTAATTGATTTTATTGAAGATTATTCTCCAAAAGTATTACTGAATTACTATTCGTATTTTAATTGGATGGTTAAAGATGCTGAGCACCCAAGGATAATAGCAGAAGAAGGTATAGCTGGTGAAAAGGCTATTAGCCTAACAGTTAAAGAAAGTGACTTCGATGAATTTCATCAAATTTATTGCCTTGGAAGCCCAGAAGATATAGATAATCTTGAAAAGGCCTTAGTAGCTAAGTATCCAGATTTATATATTGCAAAATCCTCTCCTGTAGATGTTTTGATTAACAGAAGAGGGATATCAAAAGCTAGAGGTATGGAAATTCTTGCTGAAAATCAAGGTTGGGATATCAGTAGTACTGTAGCATTTGGTGATGGTTTTAATGACAAAGAAATGTTAGAGCATGCCAAGTACTCCTTCGCTATGGGAAATGCCCCAGAAGATTTGAAGCAGTATGCTAAAGCTGTGACAGATACGAATGATAATGACGGAATTTATAAAGCGATGCAGAGTTTAGGACTTTTTGATTAGTTTATGGATGGCATATTTGCTTGGCATTTATACATGACATTTTCGCTTGGAAAACGACACTTAAGGCGAGTTGTAAAATAAATTGCTACACTAAAATAGTCTAACTTTTGGTGGTCGGTATAATGTTGTTCCAATAAAAGGAGAAAAAAAGTGGTTCAGGTTCATTTCTAATTGTTGAAATTGTAATTGGAGGAGTTGTAGAAGCAGGATATTATTTTAAAGTAGTCAAAGCAAAATAAGTTAGATTGTTGGAAGATGTAGAGGAAGATGACGAGTGTATCAGTGAGTCAGATGATGAATCTGGCAATGATGAAAGTTATGATGAATCATCAAAAGAAGATGAACTATTAAAAATCTTAATTCCTATCACGGATTAAACAATACAAAGATAAAGTATAATTAAGAATAATATTTGTTGGAAGGAGGTATACTTTGAACCTAAAAGACTATCTTGGAGAGACAAATCTATATGATAAAAAAGAAAAATTAGAAATAAATAAGTCAAAGTCTTGGTTAAAATCTGTATCAGCCTTTGCTAATGGTCAAGGAGGGAAATTAATATTTGGAGTTAAAGAAGATAATACAATTATTGGACTTAGTGATTATCAAGAGACTTCCGAAAATATTACTGAAATCATAAAAACTAAAATGGATCCAAATTCGGAATTTGATATGGAAATAAAAGAAATTGACGGAAAAGTTATATTGATTTTAAATGTATTTGCGGGGAAAAATACTCCATACTTTGTAGTAGATGGCGGAACTAGAACAGCCTATAAAAGGATAGGGAATCAGAGTGTCCCTGCAAATAGAATAGACCTATTTAATCTATCACTAAAAGGAGAACATATTAGTTACGATTCACTTCAGTCAAATAAAAGATTAGAGGATGTAAGATTTAAAGAGCTTAGCATAGAGTATAAAAATAGGACTGAAAAAGAATTTGAAGATAAAGATTTTAAATCTTTTGGGCTTATAAATGATGAGGGAAACTTAACCATAGCAGGAGAACTTTTGGCAGATGATTATCAAGTTTATCAGTCAAGAGTATTTTGTACTAGATGGAATGGACTTACAAAGGCGAATAGCAGAATAGATGCCTTAGATGATGCTGAATTTGAAGGTAATATAATTTACCTTTTAAAAGCAAGTTTGGACTTTGTAAAAAGAAATTCAAAAAAGATGTGGAAGAAGGGTCAAGTCTATAGAATAGAATATCCAGAATATCCTGAAAGGGCAGTCCAAGAAGCTTTAGTCAATGCATTAATCCATAGAGATTACTCAGTAATTGGCAGTGAAGTCCATATAGATATATATGACGATAGGTTAGAAATATATTCTCCCGGAGGTATGTATGATGGAACTTTTGTCCAAGACCTTAATCCACTAAATGTATCTTCCACAAGAAGAAATCCAATTATAGCGGATGTATTTGCTAGGATGGATTTAATGGAAAGACGTGGTTCAGGACTTAGAAAAATAATAGAAGCTTATGAAGCAGAAGAAAATTATAAAGAAGAATTAAAACCAGAGTTTAAATCTACAGAATCTTCATTTACTACAATTTTAAAGAATTTAAATTATATCACCCAAAATGTCACCCAAAATGTCACCCAAAATGTCACCCAAAATGTCACCCAAAATGACGGTGAAAAATTAAAACCAAGTGATAGGCGTGGTATAATTCTTGAAATAATAAAGAATAATCCTAAAATAACTGCCAATGATTTATCTAAACAATTTAATGTAACTGATAGAACTATTAAAAGAGATTTAAAAGTTCTAATAGATGAAAATATAATCAAGTATATAGGCAGTGCTAAAGATGGATATTGGAAAGTAAACAAATAAAGTTAATAAGAGAATCAAATTCTATCGAAAACAATATAATAATAGGGAGAAATACTTTGAGCGAGAGAGAAATTTTTCGCTCTTTTTTATTTATGGAGATATTAATAAAGTTAGTAATAGGAGAAAAGGCAAGTGTAGCAGTTGCAATTGCAAAAGTAATTCTTAGCAAAAACAGAAGAAAACGTATTAAATGAGGGCAATGGATACATTGTTTCTTGGTGTGTAGGTCATTTAATTCAAATGGCAAGTCCATATATGAATAACGAAGAATAAGTACTCATGAAAAATGATAAATTTTGCAGGAAACAACACCATAAGCAACAAAAGCTTGACTTAAAAATGAAATAAGAATATATTAAGGTTCGTGTTATTTGCGAATCTTTTGCAATTGTTTTAAGAAAGAGGACAATATATGCAAAAGGTTGTGAAAAAAATTGCGAGCTTTTCTTTAGCCTTAATTATGCTGTTTATGTTTACTGCATGTAAAACTAATGGACAGGACAAAGATAGCAATAGCAATACTAAAATTAATAGTCAAGAATCAAGTACAGACTCTGAAGCTTCTAGTACTGAAGCAGGAAAGTTAAAGATTTACACTTCATTTTATCCTATGTATGAGTGGACTAAAAAGATAGTTGGAGATACGGCAGAGGTTATAAACATTATGCCTCCCGGAAGTTCTTCTCATGGATGGATACCAACAGCTCAAATGGTTAAAGAATTAAGCCAGGCAGATGTCTTGGTTTACCAAGGAGCCAATATGGAAGAATGGTTTGATTCTGTTAAAGAAACTTTGGATGCTGAAGGTAGTGATTTAATTTATATCAAAGCAAGTGAAGGTATTGAACTGCACAAAGGCTTCAACTGTGGTTGTGATCCTAATGATCCTAATCAAGTTGTAGTAGATATAGAAGAGTATGGTTATTCAACTTTCCATAATAACCACTTTCACTGGTATCCAGGTCACGTCCCAGCTCAATCCAAGATTAGTGATAGATTACTAACAGATAAAAGTGGTGAAGTTATAAGCGAACATGATGCAGGCCAAATTATTAAAGTAGGCGATGATTATTTCCTAAAGGTAAAAGACAAAAGCTCAGACAAGATTAAGGATATTGGTTCACTGGAGGACCTAGGTCTGAATCTATTTAACCCTAATGCACAAGAATTTGATCCACATGTTTGGTTGAGTCCACGAGAAGCTATTAAAATGCTTGGTAATATCTATTCTAAACTAGTAGAAATATCTCCAGAAAATGTAGACCTTTATACCAATAATTACGAGAATTATGTCAAAGACCTGCAAGATTTAGACGCTAAGTTTAGTGCTTTAAATGACAAAGGTGTAGATAGTTTTATGATTACACATCAAGCTTTAGGATATCTAGGAAAAGATTATGGTTTAATTCAATATGGATTAACAGGTATGGGTACAGAACAAGATCCTAATCCGGAAAAAATGGCAGAATTTGTCAAAATCATAAAGAGTCATGGTTGGAAAGCTATTTTTTATGATGATGCTGGAAGTGACAAAGTAGCACAAATTTTGGCAGCAGAAGTAGGTGGTTTAGAAGTACTACCGCTGACAACATTGCACTCACCAACAGAAGCAGAAATGGCCGAGGGTATTGATTATATTAAGGCAATGGAGAGAAACTTAAATAATCTATTGGCAAATGCAAAGTAGAAATTTCAAAGAGAATTAAGGCGGCTAGGGAAACTTAGCTGCTTTTTTTTGTATTGTGCCAAATGCGAATAGAAATTGTTTGCGAATGATTCTTGACAACGCAAACGTGAAGTTGTAGAATCCTATCGAATGCGAATGATTTGCAAATAACACACGAAAATGCAAAATAAGTAAATAAGTTAATAAGAAGGAGACCTGTATGAGGAACCTATTCAAAAAGGCAAGTAGCTTTGCACTAGCTACCATAATTGCGTTAACTGCGAGCGGGTGCAATTTTTTTAATAACGATAAAATGAAAGAACAAGTTACAAATAATACAAATAAGAATATAGAATCTACTTTGGAAAATAATAAAAATTCTAAATTAAATAATAAAAGTAGTGATGCTGAAGCTAGAAAAAGAGCCAAAGAAATTGCTGAAAAAGCTAAAGCAAAAGTTGAAAAAAACACAGTATCTAATAAGAGAATAGCTGCTGAACAATTAAAAGCAGAAGAAACCATTAAGAAGGTAGAGAGCTTAACAACAAAAGAAATATCTAAGATGAGTGCTAGAGAACTTTTGAGCCTACTCTATTCTTTACCTGAGTCAAGGAGACATACTGAAGCTGATGGATTAGTTTTTGATCCAGCTGAGATATCTCAAGATACAGGTAGAGGTTTTGTAATCCCACATGGGGACCATTATCACCTAATCCCATATAATCTCTTATCTGAGTTAGAATTAATGGCTTCAAAGGCAGTTCTAGCTGAAAAATTTGGTCAAACTCAAGGGACTTCAAACTCTCCTGCAAGTAAAAAAGCTTATCCGAAAGATCCTTTAGCAGGCAGAGGAAATTCCTGTACTGGACCTAATTGTGGAACACAAAAACCAAATGATAAAAAAGACAATAAAAATAATAATAGTTCTGAACATAAAGGTAATTCACAAAAAGTTTTTTCACCAGAAGAAATTAGAAAAGCTAAAGCAGCCGGAAAATATACAACAGATGATGGTTATATCTTTAGCCCATACGATATAATTGAAGATCTTGGAAATGCCTACATGATTCCTCACATGGGACACCTACACTATATTCCAAAGAAAGATCTTAGCAAAGCAGAGCTAAAAGCAGCAGAGGATTTTTTAGCAGGTAAAGGACACACTGAAACAAAACCACAAACAGGCAGTGATCAACCAAAACCTACAGAGCCTAAAAAACCAAACACAGAAAAACCAAACCCACAAAAACCAAACCCACAAAAACCAAATGTTCCTGAAGATAATAAAAATAATCAAGAGACAAAAGCACAAAGATTATTAAAAGAATTATATGCTTCACCAGTATCAAAAAGATATCAGGAATCTGATGGATTAGTGTTTGATCCACAGTTTGCTAAAGCAGTTAAAGTTGGTGATAAATTAATCGGTTATAGGATCCCACATGGTGACCATGAGCACGTTGTAATGTTGAAATCTCTTTCTGAGCTAGAGATAGAAGCAACTAAAGCAGTTTTGGCAGAAAAAGCTGCAGGAACAGCAAAAAATTATCCGCAAGATCCGAACTTCTTTTCTAATGGATACGATAAATTAGATCCGAATTGGGATAAAAGTGATGATAAAGATGATGATTCTAATTCAAATGAAAAAGAAGAGAGTAAAACCTTAGCTGATCTAATACCTGAACCTGGAAAAATAGAAAAACTTCCAAAAGGTATGGATGGCAAAGCGTATGATACAGATGATGGTTATGTGTTCTCAGCCGAATCAATTACTTCAGTTACTACTGATGGATTGATAGCAGAACACCATGGTCATACCCATTATGTACCTTTTAATGAATTAGAAGACAGCGAGCTTATAGCTGCTAAAAAATATGTAAATGAAAATCTAGACAAAATCAGTGATCAGACAAAAACAGAACTGAGCGAGGAAGAAATTCAAGCGAGGTTAGATATGGCATCACTTATAAATGCAGTACCTAAGAAGGACTTAATACTTAAAGGCAATATGTTGATTATTCCTCATGGTGATCACTCTCACAGTCGTGATATTAGAGAATATAAATTAGTTTATGAGATGAGTGATTTCGAAGATGAAGATGAGTATGAATCACATGTTATTACTTTCAAAATGAATAAGGTTAAACAAAAATACGATTTCGATCCCAAAGTTGAAGTATACAATATTGGTTCTGTGATATATGTTTTCAAAGATAACAAAACATTGGAGAAAATTAGTCTAAATGATATTGAGTTATCGAGCAATATTATGCCTGAAAACATAGAATTTAAAGACACTAGAAGTGCTAAGAGAAAAGAAGCTGATGAGAAGAAGTTCAAGTTAGCTGAACACTATGGAGTAACATTTAATAGAGTTAATAGTAGTTTCCTATTTATCGATAATATGTACAGAATCAAATTAGCTGACGGTTCTGAAATTAAAGTTAAATACGAAGATGTATTCTCTGAAAAAGCAGAAGATGATGAGATCGATGAGAGCAAAGATGTAGAAGATAACAAAAGCACTGAAGATAATGAAATAACAGAAGATAACAAAAAAACTGAAGAAAATAAAGAAAACGACAAAGAAGATAACAAAAAGGGGCTTGAGGGACTTGAATCACTTTTTGGAATTAATTAAAAGTTAGAAAAAACTCCTGCAGATTAAGAAAACAAAGGAATGATTGTAGTGTATAAACTTCTTTTAAAAGTTGATGATTAAACAAATATTGACTGATAAAGTTGTGTGGAGTAAAATAATAATGATAACTAAGGAAGCGAGTTGATATAAAAATATAACTCGATTGCGGCAAAGTTTAGAAGCCGTATAAATACATTAATGTAAACAAAAAAGGAGTTACATAAAATGATTATTGGTGTACCAAAAGAGATTAAAGCACAAGAAGGTCGTGTTTCAGCAACACCAGCTGTTGTTCATCAACTAGTAGGTGCAGGTCACACAGTTTTAGTAGAAAAAGACGCAGGTTTGCTTTCAACATTTACAAATGAAGAATATAAAGAAGCAGGTGCAGAAGTTTTAGACTCAGCTGCAGAAGTTTGGGAAAAAGCAGACCTAATTTACAAGGTTAAAGAGCCACTAGAAGAAGAATTCAAATACTTCCGTGAAGGTTTATTAATTTACACATACCTACACTTAGCATCAGCTCCAGAGCTAACAAAAGCATTGGTAGATAACAAAGTAACAGGTATCGCTTATGAAACAGTACAAATCGGTCGTGCTACTCCATTGCTAAAACCAATGAGTGAAGTTGCTGGCCGTATGGCAATTCAAGAAGGTGCATTACACTTGAAACAAACACAAGGTGGTTTAGGTATCTTACTAGGTGGTGTCCCAGGTGTTACTCCAGCTAACGTAGTAGTTGTTGGTGGTGGTGTCGTTGGTACAGCAGCTGTTAGAATTGCAGTTGGTATGGGTGCTAGAGTTACAGTATTAGATAATAACCTACCACGTTTGGCAGAGTTAGTAGACATTTTCGGTAACAGAATTGAAACACTATACTCAAACAGCTTGAACTTAGCTAACGCTACAAAAGATGCTGATATGGTAGTTTCAACAGTATTGATCCCAGGTCACAAAGCTCCACAATTGATCACAGAAGAAATGGTTAAGAACATGAAAGAAGGTTCAGTAATCGTTGACGTTGCTATTGACCAAGGTGGTTCAACAGACTTGACAGCAAAACATGGTCCAACAACTCACCAAGATCCAGTATTCGTAGAGCACGGTGTAATCAACTATGCAGTTGCTAATATCCCAGGTGCAGTTCCAAGAACATCAACACAAGCATTATCAAATGCTACAAGTGGTTACTTGCTACAAATTGCTAACAAGGGTCTAGACGCAGCTACTGAAAGATTCCCAGAATTAGCACTAGGTGTAAACACAATCAACGGTAAAGTTACAAACAAAGCTGTTGCAAATGACCTAGGTTATGACTACGTAGAATACAAAGACGCAAAATAATTAAATATTGCAAATTAGATAATTGAGGAGAGTCTCAAATGAGACTCTCCTTTTTGTTTAAATAAATATAGCTGATTTACTGATTTTGGCTAATTTTTAATATCTAGAGAAATTAAGTATAATGTTTTTTGGTGGTTCATTAATTAATGCAAAAACAAGGAGGAAAAATGCAAGTGAAATTTGAGAAAATTACTCAGGAAGAATTAGCAAAT
The DNA here is from genome assembly GCF_002998295.1 of Fastidiosipila sanguinis. GTDB lineage: Bacteria > Bacillota > Clostridia > Saccharofermentanales > Fastidiosipilaceae > Fastidiosipila > Fastidiosipila sanguinis. The sequence continues at coordinate 1,053,119 of NZ_CP027226.1, read as the reverse complement.
TTTTTGCAAGAGTGCAATACAAGATATTTTTATTCTCAATCTGATAAATATATAAATGTATGTGATGCCATGGATAGATCATATGACATCCTAGCTTTGAGAAATGGACAAGAGATTTTGGCAACAGGCATAGTATTTAAATATAGATTTAAGAAAATATTCCAAAAATCTGAGCTAGTGTTTGGTCCAGTAGTCAGAGATACAAATACAGATTATTTTATTGAGTTTATGAAACAACTAGTATTGTTTTATAGAAGAAATTTACGCGTTATTTCACTAGAAGTTGTGCCACTAATTCTCGACAGATATTTTGATGATGTTGAAGTAATTGGTGAAAATACTGAGGCGAAGTTAATTAAGCGCGAACTAGCAGAAATAGGTTTCAAGCATATAAACAGAGACTTTACCGAAGCTCCGTATAATACTCAGGTTAAATATATCTATGTCAAAGATATTAAAGATAAAGATTTCAAAGAAATAGAAAAAACATTTGTAGCTGAGTTACGTAGGAGAATGAAAAAGGCAAAAGAGCTAGACGTTAAGGTTCGATTCCTAAAACCTGATGAATTAGACATTATGGAAGAAATATTTGCTGAAACATCTGATAGGGTCCATTATCAGGTGAATTTAAAAACTACTAAGTACATTGCCGAAAATTATGATGAAGCATATTACCCAGTTGCATATATTGATGTTCTCGAAAGTTTACAAAGTCTAAGTGAAAGCCTAGAAGCTACTGAAGCAGAGATTGAAAAAATTAATAAGAATAATGAAGAGTTTGGCGAAAATAAAAAACGCATAAATAGATTAAATAATGCTAATAATTTAAAGAAAAATATAATTGAAAAAATCGCAGATGTAAAAGCTCTAGGAGAGAAGTATGGCAATATAATTTATATGTCTTCCGGATCTTTTTATGTAACTCCTTCTGATATGGTATATCTCCAAGGAGGTATGAGAAGAGAATTTGAAGATTATTATCCTAATCATGCTTTGTTAGAACATATGATGAAGCTTGCCATTGAGAAAAAATGTCAGTATTTCAATTTCTTTGGAATTTCAGCAGCTAGCCTAGTAGATGAGAATGCTAGTGATTATGGAGTCCTGCAATTTAAACGTAATTTTGTCGGTGAAGTACAAGAATTTATTGGCACATATGAGTATAACTATTTGCCTTTTTTGTAATATTTACTAGGTGAAAAATCTAATGTAAATAAGGAAGGTAAGTAAGGTTAGAAAGGCGATAATAATGAGATATGAGTTTAAGGCAATTAACAAAATTGAATATGCTGATTTTCTGAGAAATTGTAATGCGAGATATTTTTATTCACAATCTGCTGAGTATACAAAAGTGTGTGAATCTATGGGAAGAGCATATGAAATTCTAGCTTTATTCGCTGAGGAAGAAGTAGTTGCTGCAGCTATTGTATTTAAGTTTAGACACCATAAAATATTCCAAAAAGCAGAGCTTATCTATGGACCTATAGTAAAAGATGAAAATGTCGAATATTTTAACGAGTATATTAGAGCTTTAAAAGAACATTTCAAAAAAGAGCTTAGGGTTGTTAGTTTGCAAATTAGTCCTTTAATACAAGATAAATATTTTGACGACATTGAGGTAATTGGAGTAAATCCTAATGCAAAAATTGCCCAAAAAGCTCTAAAGGATTCTGGATATAAATTGATTGATAAAGATTTCATTGATGATAGGTCTATACAGATTCAGCATGTTTATGTCAAAGATATAGAGAAGCAAAAATTTGAAGAATTGCAAAAAAGCTTTACTTATAATTTGAGAAATGAGTTCAAAAAAGCACGAGAATTAGGTATACAAGTTAGGTTTTTACGAGCTGATGAGATGCATATTTTTGATGATATTATTGCTGATACTTCAAAACGTCTTGAACACGATATCAGCTTGGTAAATACTAATTATATTGCAGAGAATTATTCAGAAGCTTACTATCCAGTATCATATATTGATGTAAATTATAGTCTAAAAGTTTTAAATGAAAATTTAGAAAGTGCACAAGAACAAGTACAAAAACTTGAAGATGATATAGAAAAATTTGGCGAAAGTAAGAAGCGTTTAAATAAATTAAAAGATGCTAATATAATTCTGGAAAAGGCAAAAGAAAAGCTTGAAACTATATCTATTCTGGCTGAAAAATATGGAGATGTTATCTACATGTCAACAGGATCATTTTATTATTCGCCATCAGATATGGTGTATTTACAAGGCGGAATGAAGAGAGAATTTGAAGCTTTTTACCCTAATCATGCCTTGCTGGAGAAGATGATCAAGCTGGCTATAGAAAAAGGTTGTAAATACTTTAATTTCTTTGGTGTTTCAGCTGCTAGTTTAGTTGATGAAAATGCTGCAGATTATGGAGTATTGCAATTCAAGCGAAATTTCACTGGAGAAGTACAAGAGTTCTTGGGGACATTTAAGTATACTTATATACCTTTTATTTAATTTAGATAATGGAGTAGTTATTAGATGAGTGAGATTAAAGAGAAAAAATGGTTTAAAACTATTCAAGGGATAGTAAATAGATTTTCAGAATTTGAAATTACAACCGCTGCAGCTGCATCAAGCTATTATTTTCTGTTTTCTATTTTTCCATTAATACTATTTACCATTAATTTATTCAGTTTAATTAATCCAGAATTACCAGAATTGGTAAAAAATTCTCTTCCCGATATGAACCTTATTATTCCTGACCCAGTAATGAATTTATTACTGAATTTTATGGAGACAGCTGGGGAAAGTAGTAAAGTTTCGGTGATGTCTTTTGCAGGTATAGGTTTGCTGTGGTCAGCTTCAGGAGCTATAGGAAATACAATTAGAACATTAAATACAATTTACAGACGAGAGAGCAACAACCTGAATGCTGTTTTAACTAGAGCGTTGGGAATGATTTTCGGCTTGCTTTTTGGACTTTTATTAGTAGTCATATTATTAATTCTGAGCTTCAGTCAAGCTGTAATAAATTTTATAGAAACATTTCTGCCTATACCAAACTTCTTTAAAGCTGGTGGATTTAATCTTTCTGCATATTTTATTTCATTCTTTGTCCTTGTTTTAGTGTTCATCTTTGTTTATGGGGTAATGTCTAAGAATAGAGGAGGATTTTTAGTAACTTTAATATCAGCTACATTTACATCTTTGGCTTGGCTAGCAATATCCTTTTCTATGTCAAATATTATGGTAAATAATAGCCGTTATGACCTAATCTATGGAAGTCTTTCAAGTATAATATTTTTAATGTTATGGATGTACTTAGCAGTTTTCTCAGCATTGATAGGAGCATTTATTCATACTGAGTTAATTAGGTATCGCCAGATAAAGAAAATGAGAAATGAAACTATCAACGACAGCAGCGATGAAACTAAAGAGGAGTATTGCAGTGAATGATAATGTAAAAAACAGTAAAGATAAAGAGATAAATACATTAGAAAATGATCCACGTAGATTTTTTGCAATGGTCAAAAGTGAAGTGAAAGAATTAGACCAAGAAGAGAATTTACTGAATATAACAAGATATGACTTAATGCAAGCTGCGTTAGAACATGAGATTGCTAATTATAGAGAGAATTCATTAAAATTAAGAGCTAAGAGTTATGGTTTTTTATTAGAAATTCTTGTTATTACAATATTATTGGCCTTTGTAGTTTTGTTCATATATTTAGATATTAAATTTATAGCAATAGTTTTTGCAGTTGTTTTATTAGGCTTTCTTATTGTTTCTAATATCAGTAGTATGCGCAAAAATTCTATTCAGGAGAAAGTTGGCTTTATTTTATTAGCGAAGTTTAAGAACCCTGATGAAATTAAGTTCAAAGATGAGGAGCTTATTAAAGAGCTTGAAGCAATTAATGATAAGCGAAACAGTTTAAGAGCAGAGTTTTCAAGTACAATGGAAAAAAGTGAATACTTGAAACATCTTCCCGAAGAGTTTTTGAATTTGTATAGTATAAATAGCTTATATGATATAGCAAGATCCAAGGAAGCTGATACAGTGACACAAGCTTATGACAAACTTCGTGAGCAAATTGAGAAGGCTGAGGAGGAGTAAGATATGTTTTGGTTAGAAGTAATTGGTTTTTTACTATTAATTATTTTAGCATTCGTTGCAGTATTATATCTTTTAGCATTTATCCTATATAAACTAGCATTTAAGAGATTCGATATTAGTCCTAATGAAGAGAAATACTATGATGCGATTATAAAAAATTATAAATCTGAAAAATTTAAAGTCGAGTCTAATGGTAATACTCTTCAAGGGTATATTTATAATAAACTTGATGAGAATGCTGAAAGAAAGCAGGGTTTAGTTATTTTTGCCCATGGTCTCTGGGCTACTCATAAGTCATACATAAATGAAATTTTATATTTAGTTGAAACAGGTTGGGAAGTTTTAACATATGATGCTACTGGCTGTGGTGATAGTACAGGAAGATCTACAGTTGGGCTTGTTGAGTCTGCTTTGGACTTAAAATCAATTTTAGAATATGTTGAGAGCCAAGAGAGATTTAATAATACTGACATTGCGTTGGTTGGACATAGTTGGGGAGGTTATGCAGTTGCAAGTTCAATGAAGTTCTCTGATAGAATCAAAGCAGTAGCTTCAATATCAGGATATGCATATCCAGCAAAAATGTTAGTTGAAATCATATCTAAAGAAATGGGTTCTCTGGCTTATCTTTTATATCCATTTGTTTACTTTGAAAATTATAGACATTTCAAGGAATGGCATAGACTTAATGCTGTAGATACAATTAATTCAACGAATACACCGATAATAATATTACATGGTGAAAATGATAATATTATTTCGATAAAAGGTGCATCCATATATGCTTATAAAGACCGAATAAAAAGAAATAAAGTTTACTTTGTTAAGTGGAGAGAAGCTGGGCATATAGGTATATTGGGTAAGACTGATGTGGAAGGTGATTTAATGGCTTATGCAAGAGAAGCAGTTAGGACTAATTTGCATAATAGGGTTGAAGAGTTAATTTCTGGAAGATTAGATGAAAATGCTAATAATAAAACAAATGATGATATAATCGAAGTTGACCAAAAACCTTATAGTAAAGATGTCAGTGATATGTACAAAAACATTAACGAAGATCTAATGATTATCGTTGATAAATTCCTTGACATATACTTAACAGGCCAAAATAATGAAGAAAATTTAAATGAAGTGGAAGAAAGTAATGAAGAAGATAGAGAAGTTTAAAGGTGTTTTTCCTGCATTTTATGCATGTTATGAGGATAATGGAGATGTCAGTATAGAGCGAAGCAAAGCACTTCTAGAATACTTAATTGAAGCTGGTGTTCATGGAGTTTATGTTGGAGGTTCTTCAGGAGAGTGTATCTACCAAAGCGTAGAAGAGAGAAAAGCAGTCTTAGAAGCTGTAATGGAACAAAATGCTGGAAGGATAAAAGTTATTGCTCATGTTGCATGTAATAACACAAAAGATAGCCAGGAATTAGCTGCACATGCAGAAAGTCTTGGAGTAGATGCAATCGCTGCAATCCCACCAATATATTTCAAGCTTCCAGAAGCAGCTATTATGCAATATTGGAATGATATTAGTGCAGCTGCGCCAAACACAGATTTTATTATTTACAATATACCTCAATTAGCTGGTGTAGCCTTAACTATTCCTCTATTCAATGAAATGTTGAAAAATGAGAGAGTAATAGGTGTAAAGAACTCATCAATGCCAGTTCAAGATATTCAGATGTTTAGAACTTGTACTAACTTTGCAGAAACAAGAGAAGAAGCTCCTATTGTTTTTAATGGGCCAGATGAGCAGTTTTTCAGTGGTCTAGTTGCAGGAGCTTGTGGTGGTATTGGTGGAACTTATGGCTTGATGCCGGAGTTGTACCTAGCAATTTATGATGCGTACCAAAAAGGTGATACAGCACGTGGCTTGGAGCTTCAGGACAAAGCTTGTGAAATAATTTATTTAATTACTAGTAGCAAGGCAAATATGTATGCAATTATTAAAGCAGTTTTAGCTAAAGCAGGATTAAATTTAGGTTCAGTAAGAAAACCATTAGTTGCTGTTGATGAAATAGATACAAATGTCATTGAAGAAGCTTATGAATTAGTGCAAAATGTAAAGAGAGAACTTAAAAAATAGATAATATAAGGAAAGAGGACTGTATGAGTAAAATTTATGAGATTTACCCGTTACCGCAAAGTCTTAAGTATAGAAATGAAAGTATTTCAGTACCAAAAGAGATTAAATTAGAAGCTAATTTTGAATTGGAAGCTGGAAGTTTAGCAAGAATAAAAGAAACTTTTGCTAAGCAAAATACTAGTCTAGTAGATGATGCAGACTTTGTATTGAATATAACTTTAAATGAGAGTTTGAGCGAAAAGTTTGACTATTACACTTTAGAAATATTGGAATCAGAAATTAAAATTGAAGGAAACTCAAAGAGTTCAGTCTTTTATGGAATTACCACTTTGTATCACATTTTCAAACAGGCGGATGCAGAGTTGGAGTTGTTAAAGATTGAAGATTACTCAGAGATGAAACTTCGAGGCATGATCGAAGGATATTATGGTATTCCATATACCAATGCTAAACGTAAATCTATCATGGAACTCGGTTCATATTTTAAAATGAACATTTATGCTTTCGCACCAAAAGACGACCCATACCATAGAGATTTGTGGTGGGAGCTTTATCCAGAAGCTGAATTGGCTGAGATTTCTGATTTGGCCAAGTTTGGCGAAGCATATTACAATCACTATACCTGGACAATAGCGCCATTTAAACCTGACTCTAATCCAATTACCAATGAAAACCGTGATGAAGGCTTAGCTAAAATAATCAATAAATTTGAACAACTATATGAAGTTGGTGTGCGCCAATTTGGTGTATTAGGTGATGACGTAGGGGACTTGCCATATGAAACAGTTGTATATGTAATGAATAAATTAAATGAATGGCGAAAAGAAAAAGGCGATATTAGTGATTTAATCTTCTGTCCACAAGGATACAACATGGATGAGTGGGCTTTCAGAGATGGTACTGAGGCAAATATTATTGATGATGGTTTCGATCTGGATATTCATATTTTCTATACAGGAACAAGTACATGTAATGTTGTAAGTAGAGAAGCTATAGATAGATGGAAGACAGAAAAAGTTGATCGTGAAGGAAGAGTTCGACGTGATCCATTATTCTGGATGAACTGGCCAGTTAATGATATTGACCGTGATGAATGGCGTAGAGTTTTCCTTGGAAAAGGTGAAGTCTATGAGCAAGGCGTAAGTGATATGATTGGTGTCTTGACAAACCCTATGGATGAAGCTGAAGCTTCTAAAGTTGCACTGTTTGCTACCTTAGATTTTGCATGGAACCCAAATGCTTTTGATGCTGATAAGTCATGGGCAGATTCATTTAAATATATTGAACCAGATGCAGCAGATGAATTGCATGAAATTGCTAAGCATATGTCTAACATAAGAAATGGTGCGAAATATAGTGCTGAAGAATCAGTTGAATTGAATGAGAAAGTTGAAGCCTTTGAAGAAGCTGTAGACTCAAGAGTTCAAGAAAAAGTATTAGCAGCTGCCAATGATTTGCACGATGCATATGTAAATATTATTAATGCGGTAGATGGATTTACTAATAAGAGTAAAAACTCCCAACTCCTAGAAGAATTAAAAGCATATAACGCTAGCTTAAAAGACAAAGCACAAATAGCAGCATTATACCTAGAAGTTTATATTGATTATGTTAAAGCTTTAATATCAGGTGGCGAAGCAGAAGCTGAAAAAGAGAAAGTAGCTGCAAGTGATAAGATTGAGAGAGCAAAACAATTAAAGGATAACTTGAAGCAACATATAGTTGTTACTAGAACTGCTGAGTTCCCAAATAGAGAATTAGTAGCAACAGCAGGGCAAATTGTAATTGAACCAAATATTGAATATCTTGAGGAATTACTGAAATAATTTCTGAGGAGAAAATCATGGATACAAGTGTAGAATCTGTAAAACAGCATTACAAATTGCGATTAGGTGTTTTGGCAGCAGTATCTTTAGTTCTAGGGGTGCTGCTGTTAATCAACCCAAAATCCAGCTTGAATATTATAGCAATTGTTATAGCTATAATATTATTTGCTTTCGCAGCTGCTGCGATCCTACAGTTTTTCTTTGCAGATGAGACTAGAAAAATATATGAGCACCAATTTGTTCTTGCGGCGTTAACTATAGCTGCTGCAGTTTTCTTGCTTAAAAATATTGAATTAATATGGTCGCTTCTCGGAATATTCAATGCGACTATATTTATGGCTATGGCAGGATATCAGATTCAAATTGCCTTTGTTCAAGTTAAAAAGTCATTTCAAAGCTGGTGGTTTGCTTTAATATTTGCAGCAATATTTATTGGTTTTGGAATTTATGCGTTAACCTTGCCTGCCGAAGCGAGTTTAGAATATGTAAATATATATGGAACATTATTGATAATTTCAGCGGTAATTAATGCATGTAGCTTTTTTACTTTTAACTATACTGGTGCTGATGACGATAATTAGTTGTAAAATATAAATAAGGTATGTGATTTTTAAATGCAAAAAGAAAATAACAAAAATAACGAAAAAATAGATGTAAACATTTCTACAGATTTTAGTAATTCAAATGCAGCTAAATTGGGTAGTAAATATGCGAACTTGACTAACTCTAGTTTAGAACAACGTTATGATGAAATATTAGAATCAGAAGCTAGTCAAGAAACTGATATGCAAGCATTAGCTGAGAAGATGTTTAAACTGTATGCGAAAGCTTTTGAAAACTGGCATAGTGAGAAGCATGAGTTACTAAATGATGAAGATTTGGCAACTTATTTAAGCAGATTATCTAGCGATGATTTGTTGGATTTTACTTTTGCATTTGTAAAAAAATCAGATTTTGACTTGCCTGAACAGCTGATTCAATGTTTAAAGGAATTAGATACAGACGCTAGAGATAGAGTCTTACAAGAGTTGTTAGAAACATCAATAGAAGCTAAGAGCTTTTCTAGTGTAGATGAAGAAATAGCCATAAGATATGGTACTGCTAGACTACTAAATATTTTGGCAGATTGGAACGATCCTAAATACTCCAAAGATATTTTGAATTGGCTATTGGATAGCAAAAATCCGGACGAGAGATTGCAAGATGATGTTGTTGAATATTTTGAGAGATGTTCTGAGCACAGTTTTGATCTGATAAAAGAAGCGTTATTAAATGAGTTAGAGTCTACTGAAGCGAAAGCCAATAAAGAACTTAACTCTGTAGCAGATACTTTAATACTAACGATCACGAAAATAGGCAAAAAACATGATAACTATAAAGACGAAGCATATAAGACTCTTAGAAAAGTATTCAAAGAAGTTAAAGATAAAACTTTAGTGGTTATGAATTTAGGAGATTTAGGCTCAGCAAGGGCTATTCCTTTGTTAAGGTCATATATAGAAGAGCATTATGATGAAATGCCAGAAGAGCTTTATGCAGATTTTTATGTTGCTATCAAGAAATTAGGTGGAAATACTGAAGATCTTCCAACTATTAGTAAGCAAGGTTGGAACTGGGAATTTTGATAGCATGGGTAAGGAGTAGATATGGCTTCTGTAACATTAAGAGATATAATAGATGAATTTAATTTAGAAGAATTAACATCCTTTGGAAACACTGAAGATATACTGATAACAGTAGCGGATGTTACTAGACCTGGTTTGCAATTGTCAGGTTCATATGAGCACTTTGGATCTGATCGTATACAGTTATTGGGTAACATGGAGATGGCTTATCTAGCAGCTGAATCCGCAGAATCTAGAATGCAAAAACTCGATGCTCTTATGTCAACGGGGATTCCATGTTTGGTAATTTCAAGACACCATCAAGCTTTCCCAGAAATGTATGAATGTTCTAATAGATATTCAGTACCTTTACTCAGAACCCCAGAAGTAACCTCTGTTTTTATGAGTTCATTAGTTAAATACCTAAACGTTGAATTAGCTCCTGAAACTACTTTGCATGGTGTTTTAGTTGAGATTTATGGTGAGGGTATGTTAATTATTGGTGAAAGTGGTGTTGGTAAGTCAGAAACCGCTATGGAATTGGTTAATAGAGGACATAGACTTATTGCTGATGATTTAGTTGAAGTTAGAAGAGTTTCAGATACTACTTTATTAGGTCGTGCACCAGAAATTATACGTCACTTAATTGAGATAAGAGGCCTTGGAATAATGGATGTCAAAGAACTATTCGGTGTCCAATCTGTTAAACAAGAAGAATCAATAGACTTTGCTATTAATCTAGAACTTTGGGATGATAGAAAATCTTATGAAAGATTGGGAATTTCTGAGGAAACGACCGATATTTTAGGTATCCAAATCCCTTCAATCACCATTCCAGTTAGACCAGGTAGGAACTTGGCTATTATAGTTGAAGTTGCAGCGATTAACTTTAGACAAAGACGTATGGGGTATAATGCTGCACAGGCACTTACCGAAAGACTATTTGGCAAAAACGAATAGAATTTAGACAGTCTCTTTAGTGATAAAGAGACTTTTAGTTTGGAGATATCATGGACAATATAGAAGAGAAGATTGTTTTTAATAATGAAAATACTAATAATGATCCAAAAACAGCTGTTAATTCTTTGATAGATAAAGGTATTAACATTCGTCTTAATGAAGAGATGAGTCAACATTGCACCTATAAAGTAGGTGGTCCAGCCGACTATTTTTATCTTGTGGATAATTTAGAGAATTTAAAAGATGTTTTAGAGTGGGCAAAAGAATTTGATGTTGATGTAACTGTTATAGGTTTAGGTTCAAACTTATTGATTTCTGATAAAGGAATAAGAGGTTTAGTTATAGCTTTTGCAGAAAATTTTAGCAGAATTGGTTTTTTAAGAGCCTTGCCTAGTCCGGATTTTGATGGTTTGATTTCTGCTCAAGAAAATCTAATTGAATCTGCTGATTTGTTGGAAATAGAAGATTCTGATGAAGATGTTTATATTTATAGTGAAGCAGGGGCGCCATTGAAAGAATTATCTAAATTTGCTACAAATAATTCAATGACCGGTTTAGAGTATAGCTGCGGGATTCCAGGATCTGTTGGTGGTGGAGTCTATATGAATGCAGGAGCCTATGGCCGTATGACAGCAGATACTTGTGTGCAAACTTATTATCTTTCTCCAGAACTAGAACTAAAAGTAGCTAGTGGAGAGGAACAGGAGTTTGCTTATAGAGAGAGTATTTTCCACAAAGAACATGGAATTATTTTAGCTTCTATTTTTAAAGTAAATAAAGGTGAGCAAGATTTAATTAACTCTATGGTGGCAGACCTTACTAATCGTAGAAACGCCTCTCAACCGCTAGAATATCCAAGTTGTGGCTCCGTGTTTAAGAGACCAGAAGGTTATTTCGCAGGGAAGCTAATTATGGATAGTGGTCTTAAAGGTTTTAGAGTTGGAGGGGCTGAAGTCTCTGAGAAACATGCAGGTTTTATTGTAAATGTTGACAATGCAAAAGCGACTGATGTATTAGCCGTTATTAAACACGTTCAAGAGACTGTAAAAAAGGATCATGGGGTTGATCTAGAAACTGAAGTTAGAATCATTGGAGAATGGTAATAAATGAGCAGAAGTGAAAGTTTTTCACAAAAAGTAAAAAAAGAACTTTGTGCAGTTGAGCAAGTTAATTTAAATGATAAAAGCTTACATTTAGCTTTTTCTTTAGCCAGCTCTGCTAGCTTTCGCTCTCATAAAATAATTTTCAAATGTTATAACACAAATTATATTGAACTGATTAAGAGTTATATAGATGACGTTCTCGATGTTGATTATATATTGGAAGAGAAGAAGACCCAGAGTAGTTTCGAGTTTTCAAGTAAAGTTGCAGTAGAAGCTGTTTTTGATCTTTTGGAGACAGAATTGGATTTTAACTGGGTAAGAGGTCAAATAAATAGAGATATTGCTGATTTTAATCAAGAAGAGAGAATTGATATATTACGCTCAGCTTTTCTAATGAATGGATCAATGGCTTGCCCTGAACAAAGTTATCAATTAGAGCTGGCGCTTAAAAGATTATCAGTAAAGAATTTTCTTCATGAACTACTAGTAGATGAAAATATAGAAGTCTCTAGTGGAAGTAATGCTTTCTTTTTATATTTACGCACAGGAGACGATATAGCAGAGTTTCTTGGATTAATTGGAGCTCATAGATCCTTACTAGATTTTGAAAATATAAGAGTTAAGAAAAAAGTTAATGAAGATGTAAACAGGATAGTGAATTTTGATAATGCTAACTTGCAGCGGGTTGCAGATTCAACGGCTAGACAAATACTTGCCTTGAAAAAATTGAACGACATTGGTGCCTATCAAATGCTACCTGAAGACTTAAAAGAGGTTGCAAATTTAAGACTTAAGTTTCCAGGATATTCTTTAAGTGATTTAGCAGCAGAAATGGAACCAAGCATTTCAAAAAGTGGCATGTATCACCGTTTGGCTAAGTTAGAAAAGTGGATAAATGATTATTTTAAATCAAATGCGGATTAAATAGCTTGATGATATAATTTAACAATATAAGTAGATGAGCTTATTAGGAGGAATAATATGTTAGATATTCAATTAATTAGAGAAAATCCTGAATATGTACAAAAAGCTTTGGCAAAAAGAGGTTTAGAAGTAGATTTCAAAGAATTATTAGAAATCGATGTCAAAAGACGTGAAGCTATGACTGAAGTAGAAGCTCTAAAAGCTAAGAGAAATAAGGCTTCAGCAGAGGTAGGTCAGTTGAAGAGAAATGGTGAGAATGCTGACCATGTTTTAGCAGAGCTTAAAGAGCTTTCTGATGAAATTAAAGAAAAGGACGATCTAGTATCAGAACTAAATCTCAAGCAGGAAGAGTTTTTAATAGGTTTACCAAATATGCCTGCAGAAGAAGTAAGAGCAGGTGGCAAAGAGAATAATCAAGTTGAAAAAATGTTTGGTGAACAACCTAAATTTGATTTCGAACCTAAGAGTCATATCGAACTAGAAGAAAACTTAGGTCTAATTGATTATGAGCGTGGTGCTAAATTATCAGGTACTGGTTTCTGGCTTTATGAAGGTGATGGTGCACGTTTAGAATGGGCCTTATTAAACTACTTTATAGATGCTCATGTAGCTGATGAATATAAAATGCTATTAGTCCCACATATTCTAAATTCAGCTTCAGGATTCACAGCAGGACAATTTCCTAAATTTAAGGAAGATGTATTCTGGCTTGATTCTGATGAGAATGTACAAGAAGAAAATAAACAATTTTTACTACCAACAGCAGAAACAGCAGTAGTTAACTTGTTCAGAGATGAAATTTTAACCGAAGCAGATTTGCCAAGAAAATATTTCGCATATTCTCCATGTTATAGAAAAGAAGCTGGTACATACGGATCTAGTGAGAGAGGTATGATCAGAGGTCACCAATTCAATAAGATTGAAATGTTCCAGTTCACAAAACCAGAAGACTCAGAGAAAGCATTTGAAGAATTAGTAGAAAAGGCAAGTAAATTAGTAAGTGATTTGGGTCTACATTTCAGAGTCAGTAGCTTAGCTGCAGGTGACTGTAGTGCATCAATGGCTAAGACCTGGGATATTGAAGTTTGGATTCCAAGTATGAATGAGTACAAGGAAGTAAGTTCTGTATCCAACGCCAAAGATTACCAAGCTAGAAGAGGTAATATGAGATATAGATCAGAAAGTGATAACAAAATTAAATATCTACATACATTAAATGGTTCAGGACTAGCTACATCAAGATTGTTCCCAGCAATATTGGAACAATACCAACAAGAAGACGGTTCAGTTTTAATTCCAGCTGTATTAACTAAATATATGGGTGGACAACGTTATCTAAAACCAAGAGAGAAGTAATTTAACTAAACTATCTTTGAATATTTGAATTTATCTATGAAAAATTCAAAAAGTTTCAAATAATGTAAAAAGTTTCAACATTAAACCCATTTATGGTGTATTATTCATCGTTGTGAAATTATTTTTGCCAAATCATTGACTTGATGGTATAATTTCTCGGTGCGAAAATGCACAAATGGGTTTATTGTGCTTAATAAACTTAAATAAGAAAGAAGGAGGTGTATTGATGCCAACAACCAATCAGTTGATTAGAAAAGGTCGCCAGACTAAGAAGGAGAAATCTAAATCACCAGCTTTGCATTACAATATGAACACAATTCATAAGAAGCCAAGCAAGGTAATTAGCCCACAAAAACGTGGTGTATGTACAGTAGTTAAAACTACAACTCCTAAGAAACCTAACTCAGCTATGCGTAAAGTCGCTCGTGTTCGTCTAAACTCAGGTATGGAAGTTACTGCTTATATTCCAGGAATCGGCCATAACCTACAAGAGCACTCTGTTGTATTAATCAGAGGTGGTCGTGTTAAAGACTTGCCAGGTGTACGTTACCATATCGTTAGAGGTGCATTAGATACTGCTGGTGTTAACGATAGAAAACAAGGTAGATCTAAGTACGGTACTAAGAAACCAAAAGAAGCAAAAGTTAAAAAATAGATTAGGTTGAAATTGCTCAGTACATCTTGCCAATAATTAATTTAATTAGATTTTAAATGGCAAGGCGCTGACAGAACTTGAAGACAAGTATTGAGTACCTAATGATACAGGATTAAATTCCTAGTTTTATCATATAAAGGAGGGAAGCGAAAGTGCCAAGAAAAGGTCATGTCCCAAAAAGAGATATTCTCCCTGATCCATTATATAACGACAAGAAAGTAAGCAAACTTATTAACGTTGTTATGCTAGATGGTAAAAAGGGAGTTGCACAATCCATAGTTTATGGAGCATTCGATATTATCGAAGAAAAAACAGAACTAAGTGGATTGGAAGTGTTCGAAAAGGCATTGGAAAATGTAATGCCTTTACTAGAAGTTAAAGCACGTAGAGTCGGTGGTGCAAACTATCAAGTACCAGTTGAAGTTCGTCCAGAGAGAAGACAGACTTTAGCATTGCGTTGGATCGTTGGTTTCTCAAGAAAGAGAAGCGAACGTACAATGAAAGAACGTTTAGCTAATGAGTTAATCGATGCAATGAATGAAACAGGTAGTTCTTATCGTCGTAAAGAAGAGATGCATAAAGCTGCTGAATCTAACCGTGCATTTGCCCACTACAGATGGTAGTAGTATAAAAGGAGAGACGCATGCCAAGAGATTATTCATTACAAGATACTAGAAATATCGGTATTATGGCTCACATTGATGCTGGTAAAACAACAACAACTGAACGTATCCTTTACTATACTGGTAAGATTCACAAAATTGGTGAAACCCACGATGGTGGTGCAACCATGGACTACATGGAGCAAGAGCAAGAGCGTGGTATTACAATTACCTCAGCTGCTACAACAGCTGCATGGAAAAATCACCGTATTAATATAATCGATACTCCAGGACACGTTGACTTCACAGTTGAAGTTGAGCGTTCATTGAGAGTTCTTGACGGTGCAGTTACAGTTCTAGATGCTAAGAGTGGTGTTGAACCTCAAACTGAAACAGTTTGGCGTCAAGCTGATAACTACGGAGTTCCTCGTATCGTTTACATCAACAAGATGGACGTTACAGGTGCTGACTTCTTGCAATCAGTTGAAACAATTACTAAGAGATTAGGTGCTAATGCAGTACCTATCCAATTGCCAATCGGTGCAGAAGATAGCTTCGAAGGTATCATTGACTTGATGATCATGGAAGCTGAAATTTACAAAGATGATGCAACAGGTAAAACTTACTCATCAACAGAAATTCCAGCAGAATACCTAGAGCAAGCAAACGAATATCGTGCAAAAATGGTTGAAGCAATCTGTGAAACAGATGAAGAACTATTAGAAAGATTCTTAATGGAAGAAGAAATTCCTGTAGAAGACCTAGTAGAAGCTTTGCGTAAAGCAACAATTAACTTGGATATTATTCCAGTTGTTTGTGGTTCTTCATACAAGAATAAGGGTGTTCAATTGCTATTAGACGCAGTTGTAGCTTACTTACCATCACCATTGGATATTCCAGCAATTAAAGGAACAAACCCAGATACTGGTGAAGAAGAAACAAGACCATCAGATGATGAAGGTCCAGTTGCAGCTTTAGCATTTAAAGTTATTACAGACCCATTTGTAGGTAAGTTATGTTTCTTCCGTATGTACTCAGGTGTTCTACAATCCGGTACATATGTACAAAACACAAGTAAGGGTAAACGTGAAAGAGTTGGTCGTATCCTATTGATGCACGCTAATCACCGTGAAGAAGTAGCAGAAGTATATTCAGGTGATATCGCAGCAGCAGTTGGTTTGAAAGATACATCAACAGGTGACACACTATGTGATGCGGATGCACCAATTATCTTGGAATCAATGGAATTCCCAGATCCAGTTATTAGTGTTGCTATTGAGCCAAAAACAAAAGCATCACAAGATAAAATGCTTATTGCATTACAAAAACTTGCAGAAGAAGATCCAACCTTCAGAACTCACACAGACGAAGATACAGGTCAAACAATTATTTCAGGTATGGGTGAACTACACTTGGATATCATCGTTGACCGTCTATTGAGAGAGTTCAAGGTTGAGGCTAACGTAGGTAACCCACAAGTTGCTTACAAGGAAACAATTACAGCAGCTGCTACAGCAGAAGGGAAATTCGTACGTCAGTCTGGTGGTCGTGGTCAATATGGTCACGTTGTAATTAACGTAGAACCTCTAGACCCTAACGCTGAAACTGAATATGAATTCAACAACAAAACTGTTGGTGGTTCAGTTCCTAAAGAGTTCGTTGAACCTACAAATAAAGGTATCCAAGAAGCTATGGAAAGCGGTATTTTAGCTGGATATAAAGTTGTTGGTGTTAAGGTTGACTTGATCGACGGTTCCAGCCACGAAGTTGACTCTTCTGAAATGGCCTTCCAAATCGCTGGTTCTATGGCTTTCAAAGAAGCTATGCGTAAAGCATCACCAGTATTGTTAGAGCCAATCATGCAAGTAGACGTAATTACTCCAGAAGATTACTTAGGAGACGTTATGGGTGATCTAAGCTCAAGACGTGGTACAATTGCTGGTATGGAAGCACAAGGTAACGCTCAAAAGATTGATGCAAAAGTTCCACTATCAGAAATGTTCGGTTACGCCACAACACTTAGATCAAGTACTCAAGGTCGTGGTACATTTACAATGCAACCATCACACTTTGAACCTGTACCTAAGAACATTCAGGAAGAAATTACATCAAAGAACTAATATAAAAGTATAAATAAAGAACTTTTATGTAATAATATAAAATATAAGTTGGCATCTTGCACTTTATCCTATTTAGTGTAAAATATTAGCAAGGTGTCAACCTAAATTAAGAAACTATAGCCCCTGAAGGGGTATCCACAAGGAGGAAAATAATGGCTAAGAAACATTTTGAAAGAACCAAGCCACACGTAAACATTGGTACTTTAGGTCACGTTGACCATGGTAAAACAACAACAACAGCAGCTATTACTAAAGTTTTAGCACTTTTAGGTGATGCTGAGTATTCATCATACGATAATATCGATAAAGCTCCAGAAGAGAGAGAGCGTGGTATTACAATCAATACATCACACGTTGAGTATGAAACAGAAAATCGTCACTATGCACACGTTGACTGCCCAGGACACGCTGACTATGTTAAAAACATGATCACAGGTGCAGCACAAATGGACGGTGCTATCCTAGTTGTTTCAGCAGCTGATGGTGTTATGCCACAAACACGTGAGCACATCTTGCTAGCACGTCAGGTTGGTGTTCCTAAAGTTGTAGTTTACTTGAACAAAGTAGACCAAGTTGACGATCCAGAATTACTAGACTTAGTTGAAATGGAAGTTCGTGAACTATTAGATGAATATGAATTTGAAGGTGATGATTGCCCAGTTATTAAGGGTTCATCATTAGCAGTTCTAGAGAGCGAAAGCACAGATCCTGATGCTCCAGAATATGCTCCAATTAGAGAATTAATGGACGCTGTAGATGAATTCATTCCTACACCAGAAAGACCAACAGACAAACCATTCTTACTACCAGTAGAAGACGTATTCACAATCTCAGGTCGTGGTACTGTTGCTACAGGTCGTATCGAACGTGGTCAAATCAACGTTGGTGACCAAGCTGAAATAGTTGGTTTAGTAGAAAGCAGCCGTACAACAACAATTACAGGTCTAGAAATGTTCCGTAAATTGTTAGACTCAGCTGTTGCAGGTGATAACGTTGGTGCATTGCTACGTGGTGTTGAAAGATCAGACATCGAACGTGGTCAAGTTATTGCTAAACCAGGTACAATTACACCTCACTCAGAATTCAAAGGACAAATCTATGTTCTAACAGAATCAGAAGGTGGCCGTCACAAACCTTTCTTCTCAGGTTACCGTCCACAATTCTTCTTCAGAACAACAGACGTTACAGGTATCATGAATCTAGAAGAAGGCGTAGACATGGTTATGCCTGGTGATAACGTTGAGATCGAAGTTGAATTGATCAAACCAGTAGCTATGGAAAAAGGTATGCGTTTTGCTATCCGTGAAGGTGGTAGAACAGTTGGTGCTGGTACAGTTACAGAAATCGAACAATAATTTGATTTATTAGTTTAGATTATAAAGCCTCGGGTTTTAATCCGAGGCTTTTTTATTTTGTATTTCTTAAATCACTTAAGATAGTTGAAAGATTATTTTCATCTTTATTCTGCTTGCATATGTTAAAATTATGGTAATTCGTAAATGAAGAATTAGAGGTGAAAAGTATTTCAGAAATAGTAAAAAAGGATTCATTTATATCTTTAGCTAAGGAAGCATGGTTTGAGCAAGAAATAAAAAAATCAGTTTTTATAGCACATGCTAAGCCAGTGAAATCTGTTGAAGAGGCTGAAGCTTTTATTGCGGATGAATGGAACAAGTATAAAGATGCAACACATATTGTTTATGCTTGGTCTGTGGGTAAGGAATTAGGTAATATACAGCAAAGATTTAGTGATAATGGAGAGCCACAAGGAACTTCGGGGCCTCCAGTTTTTGATGTTTTGGATAAAAATAGTATTCACGACGCTATAATTACAGTTACTAGATATTATGGTGGAACATTATTAGGAACCGGTGGTTTAGTTAAAGCTTATGGATCCTCTGCTTCTGGAGTAGTAAAGAATGCAAGATTAGTACAATTAGTTCCTGGAATTGAACTAGTTGTTAATATGCCTTATTCTTTCAATGATACTTTTAATTATCGCTTAGATTTACTTTCTAATCAGGTGAATGTACTTGATAGACAATACACTAGCTCGGTTTTTGTTAAATGTATAGTTGATCTGAGCTTTTATAATGAGTTTATAGATTTAGTTAATGAAATTTCAAGCAGGACGGCTGAAATTGAAATAAGAGATAATACTTATCAAGCCAAGCCTATCGACTACTTGGAGGAGGAATAGATGCAAACAAATGATAAAAAGTTAGCAGTTTTAATAGATGCAGATAATGTGTCATATCATTATATAAGTGCAATGATGGATGAAATTGCTATTTATGGAATCCCAACAGTTAAGAGGATCTATGGGGATTGGACCAGGCAGAATATGAATGGATGGAAGAGTGTTATCTTAGATTATGCTATTTCTCCAGTTCAGCAATTTAATTATACTACGGGCAAAAACTCAACTGATTCAGCTCTTATAATTGATGCAATGGATATTTTGTATACTTATGATATTGATGGTTTCTGCTTAATTAGCAGTGATAGTGATTTTACTAAGCTAGCAATTCGCTTAAGAGAATCAGGAAAATTGGTTTTAGGTTTTGGCGAACAAAAAACTCCTAATGCATTTATTGCAGCTTGTAATAGATTTATTTTCTTGGAAATTTTAGATGACAATTATGTTGAGCCAGAAGAAAATAATAATACCAATGATGATCAATATAATAATAACAACAACAATAAACCTAATAAAGGTCTTAAGACCTTAGATAATAAAACTAAACGTATGATAGCGAATGTAATTGAAGCTATTGCTGATGATAGTGGTTGGGCGTTTTTGGCTGATGTAGGAAATGTAATTTCCAAGACAGAACCTTCTTTTGACTCGAGAAATTATGGATATTCTAAATTAAGTCATTTAATAGAAGATGTTCCAGAAATTGAAATTGATGAGAGAACAACCTCTAATCCTAATGTTAAGCATATTTATATTAAATATAATTCTTCAAAAAATAAGCGTAGACGCAATAATAAATAGATTATAAATATAATAATAAATAAGAAAATTTATATAATAAACAATTGATAAGAAATGAGATTATTAGATGAAAAGAAATCAAGAATTAATTAAAGAAGCTCAAAATAATGAGTTAAAAGAAGAGATCACAGATTTTGATCAGTATCCAGTAAGTAATAACAATCCTATAATAGATTGGATAATAAGAGTTTTTAAAGGTATGGCTATAGGAATTGGTGGGATTTTGCCAGGATTGTCTGGTGGAGTTTTATCAGTTGTCTTCGGTGTTTACAATAGTTTAATCGCATTTTTGGCACATCCATTCAAGAACTTCAAGAAAAACTTTAAATACTTTTTGCCTATAGGTATTGGTGGAGTCTTAGGTATATTTGTTTTTTCTAAGTTAGTGAGCACTGCATTGCAAACCTATGAAGCTTTTGCTATAAGCTTATTCTTAGGTTTTGTTGCAGGTACTTTGCCATCACTTTGGAAAAAAGCAGGTGCACATGGTAGAAGCAAAAACAATATAATTACTTTGATCTCGACAGCTATTATTTTTATAATTGTTATGATAACTGCAGATAAGTATCTTTCTTTAGCTTTGCCAAGTAATTTTGGAGTTTGGATATTTTCAGGGGTGTTGATAGGTTTAGGAGTTGTTGTACCAGGCTTAAGTCCTTCTAATTTCTTGTTGTATTTTAATCTTTACGAGAAGATGACAACAGGAATAAGCAAATTAGATTTTGGAATTATTATTCCACTAACAATAGGATTAGCACTTTCAGTTATTTTATTAGCTAAAGTAGTTGAAAATTTATTCAAAAAACATTTTGCTACTATGCATCATATTATTTTAGGGTTAGTACTAGGTTCAACTGTGGCAATATTCTTTACACATATTATTCCTGCCATTAATACAACAGCCGCAGCTAAACTAGGAATGAATTTATTTGTCTTTATCTTGATTACGATAGTTGCATTTGCAATAGGAACATTATCTTCTTATTTCTTTAGCATTTTTGAAGAAAAAGTTGATACAAGAAATGAGGAATAACATATATAATATTAACTAAGGGAACGTAAATTAATTCGGAGGAGAAAGAATGGAAAGAAGTTCAGGGATTTTGATGCACATTACTTCCTTACCTGGTGAGTTTGGGATAGGAACTTTAGGAGAAGAGGCCTATAAATTTGTTGATGAAATTAAAGCTGCAGGTTTGAAGTATTGGCAAGTTTTGCCTTTAACTCCAGTAGGTTATGGGAATTCACCATATAGTAGTACATCAGCTTTTGCTAACAATGTCTTGATGATAGATCCTCGTAAGTTAGAAGAGATGGGGCTTTTGACTGAGGCTGAAGTGGAAGTTGCAAAATATGATGGTGATTATCCTGAAACAAAGGCTGATTATGATTTCGCAGATAAAAATACTAGAAAATTTTTAGACTTAGCTTATGCAAGGTTAACTTCTGAGCAGCTAGAGAGCTTTACAAAGTTTAAAGAAGATAACGCAGTTTGGTTGGATAATTATGTTCTATATGAAGCCTTGCGTTTAAGCTTTGATAAAAAAATGTGGCAAGACTGGCCTGAAGCAGTTCGAGATAGAGATCCTGAATATTTAGATGCATTCATTAGTGAAGATAAAAACAAGGTTTTAATAGATAAGCTTGCTTTTGCTCAATGGATTTTTAGAGTGCAATGGGATGCCCTAAAGTCATATGCAAACGAAAATGGAATAGAAATTATTGGTGATATACCAATTTTCCCAGCTTTAGATAGTGCTGATGCATGGGCTAATCCTGAGCTATTCCAGTTAAATGAGTTAGGACATACTGTTTTCAAAGCTGGAGTACCACCTGACTATTTCTCTGAAGATGGGCAGTTGTGGGGGAACCCATTATTTGCATGGGAAAAACATGCAGAGCAAGATTATGCTTGGTGGGTCTCTCGAGTAAGAAACACAATGGTTCTTTTTGACATAGTTCGTATAGATCACTTTAGAGGTTTCTCAGCATATTGGGCTGTTCCAGGGGAGGATGACACTGCTCGTGATGGTGAGTGGATTAAAGGCCCTGGCATGGATTTATTCGAAGTATTACACAGAGAGATTGATGATTTGAAAGTTATTGCTGAAGATCTAGGAGAAATTGATGAGGAGTCAGCCCAGTTGCTAGAAGACAGTGGCTACCCAGGTATGGAGATTCTAATGTTCTCATTAGATCCGGATGGAGAGACTTTGCCTGAAGATTTTAAACAACATAAACTAGTTTATACAGGAACACACGATAATAACACTGTGTTAGGTTGGCTAGATGAACTAGAGGACAAAGAAAGAGAATTTGCATTTGAGTATTGTGATATAGATCCAAATTCTGATTGGGAAACTAAGGGCCCTGAGAATCCAGCAGCAAGAGGATTCATAGAAGCTTGTTGGAAAACTAAATGTGACGTGGTAATTATTCCAACACAAGATTTCCTGGGGATGGGAACCGAGCGAAGAATGAATATGCCAAGTACGCTAAACGATGTTAACTGGACATTTAGAGCAACAGAGGCAGAGTTAGCTGAGTTGGATATTGATTGGATTAAAAACTTGAATAAAGAATATAACCGTTAAGAAGTATTATTTTCTAAATAATAATTAAGACCTAACGACGGAGAGAGTGAAGAGAAAATGCTTCTCAGATATTGAGTCTGAGTAGCATTTTTCTTTAAATTAATAAATGAATAATGAAGATGCAAAAATCTTCTTTAAAATTATAGTCACTGAGAAAATAAATAGAGAAAAGAAATTATATTATAAAAGAGTGTAATTTATGCAAAAAGATTTTAAAAGAAGTTCAGGAACTTTGTTACATATTAGTTCTTTGCCGGGACCATTTGGGATTGGAACTTTAGGGAAGTCAGCCTATGATTTTGTGGACAAGTTAGCAGGTGCTGGAATGAGTTATTGGCAAATTTTGCCACTTACTCCAATTAATGATGCAATTTCTCCATATAGTAGTATATCTGCTTTCGCAAGTAATGTTCTTTTCATAGCCCCTGAGATTCTAGTCGAGATGGGATATTTAGCTGAGAAGGAATTACAAGATTTTTACTATAATGAGCAAGATTCAATCAAGACAAATTATCAGTTCGCTTTTGCAAATGCTGATAAGTATTTAAGCTTGGCTTTTTCTAGATTAGATGACAGAGGAGAGTCAGAGTTAAGAGAGTTTATACAAGCAGAGAAAGAGTGGCTACTAGATTATGCCTATTTTATTGTATTGCATGAATTTTATGATAAAGCCTGGTATGAATGGCCTGAACCCGCTAAGTTTAGAGATGAAGAATTTTTAGAAGATTTTTTCTCACAAGAGGATATGCAAGAAAAAGTTTTGGAGATTTGTTTTAGACAGTGGTTATTCTTTAAACAATGGTTTAGTTTAAAAAATTATGCAAATTCTAAAGGGGTTAAACTTTTTGGCGATATGCCTATATATCTTTCATATGACAGTGTAGATCTTTGGACAAGACCTAGAGAGTTTATGCTAGACGCTGAATTTAAACCTTTAATGGTATCCGGTTTTCCGGCTTTTACTGAGGATGGAGAAGGACAAATCTGGAATAATCCACTTTATAATTGGGCAGAGATGTCGAAGAATAATTATGAGTGGTGGATAAATAGAATTTCTCATTCTATGAGGATTTTAGATACAATGAGGATTGACCATTTTCGTGCTTTTGCTCATTTCTTTGCTATACCAAATGATTCGAATACAACGAAGACCGGCGTTTGGCTTGAAGGACCAGGTTTAGGTTTTTTTGAAGAAGTACAAAAAAGAGTTGCTAATTTAGAAATAATTGCAGAAGATTTAGGTGGAGAATCGGACCCACTAGTCAGAGAAATTTTGAAATACAATAATTTCCCGGGTATGATGGTAATGATTAATGAGTTTATGTGGGGCAAAGGTGCAGAAAATCTTCCGTACACTTACAAGGATAACAAGATAGCTTATACATCAACTCATGATAGCTATACGATTATTGGCTGGTTAAATGAGAAAGAAAATAAGCATAATAGAGATTTTGCTTTGGATTATTGCGATGCGAAATTTAAAGATACGAAGAAAGATAATGAAAAAAAACTTGCAGTTGCAAAATCTTTCATCAAAACATGCTGGAATACAAAGGCAATAATAACTATGGTGCCGGTACAGGATTTACTTGCTTTAGACAATTCTAGAGCCATGAATAAGCCTGGAACTGTCAATGATTTTAACTGGACCTTTAGAATAACCAAGAATGAGCTAGATCAAATAGATACACAATGGATATATGATCTTAATGAGACTTACCAAAGGATAGTAAAAAATGAACTGGAAAAATGATATTTGGATACAAAGAAATAATTTTGAGAATATTAATGAAACTAATGAGAGCTCAGTTGCTTTAAGCGATAATCTTGGACAAAATGTTCTAGAGGATAAAACAAAGCATGAGCAAGATTTGTTAGCGAATTTAGTTTTGAATAGAAATTTTGACAAATATGATTTGTACCTGATAGACAAAAATAATTTCCTAGATATTTTACATGATCCATTTCTTATGCAAGGTATGGACAAGGCTGCTGAGATAGCTTATGAAGCTTGCGTAAATCAAAGAAGAGTTTTCATACATGGTGACTATGATGCAGATGGACTAACTAGTAGTTCGATTCTATATAAGTTTTTTACTAGACTTGGTTTAAGCAAAGACAATATAAAAATTTTCATACCTAATAGATTAGAAGATGGATATGGGTTAAGTCCCAAAACTTTGCCAGAAGTTTATAATTTTGATGCTGAATTGTTGGTAACTGTAGACTGTGGTATTAAGTCAGTCTCAGAGTTTGCAGAGTTAAAACAAGCTGGAATACAATGTTTGCTTACTGATCACCACTTACCAGATGAAATTATACCTGAGACTGACGCTGTAATAGATCCTCATATTTTAGGTGATAACTACCCTATGAGAGACCTAGCAGGTGCAGGTGTTGCATATAAGTTATGTCAAGCAATCGTTCAAAAATACAATCTAGATGAATCACTTTTGGATGATCTTGCTGCTTTGGCCATGATAGGAACTGTAGCTGATGTTATGCCTTTGCGTAATGAAAATAGACATATTGTCAATCTTGGCCTTCAGGAGATTGCTAATGGCAGCTTAGTTGCTGTGCGAGAAATGGCTAAAGAGATGAAGCTAAATCCTGAGAAATTGACAGCGGAGAATTTTGCTTTTTCAATTTGTCCTAGAATTAATGCAGCAGGTAGAATGGGACAGAATGATGTAGCTCTAGACCTTCTATTATGTGAAGATTTAGCTGAGTCAAGAATTTTAATCAACAATCTTGAAGCTATCAATAATGAGAGGAAAAATCTGCAAAATTCAACAGTAAAGGAAATTGATGCTTACTTAGAGCAACATCCAGAACTGTTAAATGAACCATTGATCCTTCTAAAAGGTGAAAATTGGCACACAGGAATATTAGGTATAATTTCCGCGCGCATTCAAGAAAATTGGCAAAAATCAACAATAATACTAGGCCTAGATAATAGTGAAATTTCTGAAAATAATTCGAGAGTTTTCAAAGGTTCAGGAAGAAGTTATGC
This sequence comes from Fastidiosipila sanguinis, assembly GCF_002998295.1. Taxonomy (GTDB): domain Bacteria; phylum Bacillota; class Clostridia; order Saccharofermentanales; family Fastidiosipilaceae; genus Fastidiosipila; species Fastidiosipila sanguinis. The sequence goes on along the minus strand of NZ_CP027226.1, from coordinate 1,027,202 downwards.
AGAGTTTGATTTGCATAGAGTAATGTCAAAAGTTGATGATTATCTCTATAAGTTTGGTGGACACAAGAAGGCATGTGGCCTCAGTGTAGAAGAAGATAAATGGGATGAGTTTTATAAGCATGCTATGCAAGCAGCTAGGGAAGAATTGAAACAGACTCAAAGTGACGATAATCTAGCAAATGCAAATAAGATTATTTATGATCTTGAAATTAGCCCAGATGCAGTTAATCTGGTTGAGGCTATGAGTTTAGAGGCATTAGAACCTTTAGGAGAGCAAAATTCTAAACCTGTATTTTTGCTAAATAACCTTAGAGTTAATAGCATTAGAACGATTGGTAAGGGCAAGCATCTAAAACTTGATTTTATTAATAATGATCAATTGCTTACCGGAATAGCATTTAATAAGGGGGACTTAATAAATGTAATAAAAGCAGGTGATGAAGTATCGTTATTAGCTAATCTGGAAATTAATAGATGGAAAGACAATGTAGAAGTTCAATTAAATATTAGTGATTTGGCTTTTGCAGAAGAGGCCAAGTATATGATTTGGGAAAATATAAAAAATATTGATGACAATGAGAAAGATATAATTGAAACTGATGATATTATAGCTTTTTGGAATATTTTAACTAAGTTAAATCCTAAAGGATCTTCGCTAATATCGCTGAAGAGGATACAGAATTTCACCAGGATTGATAAAGATAAATACTTAAGCCTAGATAATCTGAAATCTATTATGGAAATATTCGCAGAAATGGGATTGCTTAGGGTTGATGCTGAGTTGAGTGAGGATAGCTTTTATTTATCAATACAAAATTCAACGCAACGTGCTAAAATAAGTGATACTAACATAGCAAAAAATCTTATTAAGAAGGGAGTCTTGGTGATTTAATGAGCAAAGAAGCTGAAAATAAAGATAATATAAAAAATACTAGCTCTGAAGAAACAGCTAAAATGAAGAACTATGCCCAGTTGAATCGTGAGGAATTTAAGTCTGAATTAAAAGAAGCTATAGCAAAAGTTCCTTTCTCATATGGACCAGAATGGCCATATTTCCCTTCTTTAGAAGTATTATTATCTAAAGACGATAAACCAGAAGAGAGGACAGAGTATCAGCGACAAATAGATGAGGTAATAGGTATCGCCAAACAACTACTAAGAACTTATGCCTCTTATATAGATGATCCAGAAAATTATGATTTCTCAAGGCTTATTTATGCAGTAGAATTTGCGTTTAAGGCTCATTTGAAACAAAAACGTGCTTCAGGTGATCCATATATTATCCATCCACTTGAAGTCGCAATGAACTTGACTGAGCTAGAAGTTGATGAGGATACTATAATAGCTGCATGTTTACACGATACTGTTGAAGATACTGAAGTTACCTTGCAAGATATTACCGAAAACTTCGGTGAAACTGTTAGTAGCCTAGTTGATGGTGTAACTAAATTAGAGAAATTCACATATAGTTCAAAAGAAGATTTACAAGCAGAGAATTTCCGTAAAATGTTCTTAGCTATGGCTCAAGATATTAGGGTAGTTCTAATAAAACTAGCAGATAGAATGCATAATATGCGTACTATGGAGTATATGCCTGCTCGTAAACAAGAGAGAATTTCTAGAGAAACTATGGATATTTATGCTCCATTAGCAGGGCGCCTTGGTATCTATAGGTGGAAGATGGAGTTAGAGGATTTATCATTCAAATACTTAGATCCGACCGCTTACTTTGAATTAGCAGGAGCTATCAAACAAAAACAAAGCGAACGTAATAATTATTTACAAGTAGTTATAGAAGATATTCTCAAGAAGCTAAGCGCAGCAGGAATTAATTGTTCTATTGATGGTAGAACAAAGCATCTATATTCAATATATAGAAAGATGAAAACCAAAAATAAGCATCTTAATGAGATATATGATCTTTTCGCTTGTAGAGTTATTGTAAGTACAGTAACTGATTGTTACTCTGTTTTTGGGATTGTTCATGACATGTTTAGACCTATGCCAGGTAGATTCAAAGACTATATAGCAACACCTAAAGCTAATGGATACCAATCATTACACACTACAGTTGTAGGTCCTAATGGTTTCCCATTTGAAATTCAAATACGTACTGAAGAAATGCATGAATTAGCTGAATACGGTGTCGCAGCACACTGGCGTTACAAGGCTAAACAAGGTGGTGCTAAATTAAGTAAAAAAGCTAGTAAAGAAGATGAGAAGTTAAGCTGGCTAAGACAATTATTAGACTGGCAAAAAGATATGAAAAACTCTACCGATTACATGGAAGAGTTAAGGGAAGGTTTGATTGAGGAAGAGGTCTATGTATTCACCCCTAATGGTGATGTTGTAGCTTTGCCACAAGGATCTTGCCCTATAGATTTTGCCTACATGATTCACTCAGGAGTTGGAAATCACATGTATGGTGCGAGAGTTAATGACCAAATGACTCCTATAGACTACAAGCTCCAAAATGGTGATATAGTTGAAATCTTAACTAGTGAAAGAATCAAGGGTCCAAGTTTAGACTGGCTAAAAATAGTCAAGAGTAATTCTGCTAGAAATAAAATTAATTATTGGTTTAAACAAGAGCGCAAGGCAGAGAGTATTGAGCGTGGTCGTGATGAAGTTGAGAAGGAAATTCGTAAAAATGGTTTCGTTAGCTTACAACTTCTAAGAACAGAGTATTTAGAACCACTATTACGTCGTTATGGATTTAATAGTGTTGATGATATGTACGCAGCTATTGGCCAGAACAGTAAGAATGGTGTAAGCGCTAAAAAAATTGTTCCTAAGCTACGTGATGAATATATTAAAAATCTAAGCGAAGAGAAGCGTCAAGAGCTAGGTTATAGAATTGGTGACAACGGTCAGGTAATATATAGCCCAGTTGATCCTATTTTACAAAAAGCAAAAGATAATGCCGAAAAAGGTATTGGTGATAGAGTTGCTGTAGAGAGCAGCAAGCCTAATAAATACGGTATTATTGTTGAAGGTATTGATAATGTATTGATGAGTCTAGCTAATTGCTGTAACCCTGTTCCTGGTGACGATATAGTTGGTTATATAACTAGAGGAAAAGGTGTTACAGTCCATAGAGTAGATTGTAATAATATGAAGAATCTCGTAGCAATTAAGAGGGATAAATATGAAGGTGAACCTGATAAAAAGATGCTAGAAGAAGCGGGTAGATTGATTAAAGTTTACTGGGATAAAGCTGCATCGAAAGGGGTTTTCCAAGTTCCTATCCTTATTAAAGCTAGAGATAGATCTTCATTACTTGTTGATGTTTCGAATGCTATTTCTGATGAGAAAGTTGCTATAATTTCTGGACAGATGAATGCAGTCAAAGATATGACTGCAAATCTACATTTAATAATAGAAGTTAACTCACAAGAACAATATGACAGATTAATAGGAAGAATTAAAGCTATTCGTGACGTTGTTGATGTTCGTCGTGATGATCTGTAATGTTTACCTTTTTGAGCAAATAGGCTTTATTAATAGCTTTCGAGCTTTTTTCTTAAAAATTTCTTGAGAAAAAATGTAATAATTCGTGAAAAAAGTAATAGAAAAGAAACTATATATTGTATAAATGAACTTGCGTCACCCACAATATATGGTGTATGATTGTTTGTGCGTTGAAAAGCAAGAAATTTTATAAGGAGAATTTTTAATGGCAAGTTCAAAGACATTAACTGATTTAATTCAGAGATATTACACCAAAGAATTAGATAAGAATCCTGATAAAACAGTCTATGATTTATTCGAATGGGATAAACGAGATGTTGTATTAAAAGACTATATGACCGGAGAAATTTTGACAGAAATGCATGACGTAGAATTCCCAGCAGGTTATTCTCAAAATGCAGTTGATATTGTTGTTTCAAAATATTTCCGTAAAGCGGGTGTTCCAGAGACAGGACACGAAACTTCATTTAGACAACTAGTTCACAGAATGACTGATTTTTGGGTTGCAGCTTTAGTAGATGAGAAGATGGTAACCGAAGAAGAGTCTAAAATTCTTTACGATGAAATAGCACACGGTATTCTTTCTCAAAAGTTTGCTCCAAACTCACCACAATGGTTTAATACAGGACTTAAACGTACTCATGGTATAGCTGGTGGTAAGAGCGGTTTGTTCTACTATGATCTTGAAGAAGGAAAAGTAAAAGTTTCAGAAGATGACTACACAAGAACTCAAGCTTCTGCATGCTTTATTTTATCAATCAATGACTCATTATTAGGTCCACACTCAATTACAGAAGCATACGTAACTGAGACACGTCTATTCAAAGGTGGTTCTGGTACAGGAAGTAACTTCTCAAATATCAGAGGTAAGAATGAAGGACTATCAGGTGGTGGTGTGTCCTCAGGTTTAATGAGCTTCTTACGTGGTTTAGATAGAAATGCTGGTGCAATCAAATCTGGTGGTACTACAAGACGTGCTGCTAAGATGGTATGTTTAGATGTTGATCACCCAGATATAGAAGAATTTATTAACTGGAAGAGTGAAGAAGAAGATAAAGCTCTGGCACTTATTAAGATGGGTTATGATAGCTCCATGGATGGTGAAGCATACTCAACAGTTTCAGGACAGAACTCTAATAACTCAGTTCGTTTTAGCAATGAATTTATGGAGAAAGTTGCTAATCTAGAAGAAGATCCAGAAGCGACAATTACTCTAAAGGGTAGAGTAGATGATTCTGTAAACAAAGAAGTAAAAGTAGCTGATCTTTGGGAACAATTTAACTACTCAGCTTGGCGTTGTGCTGACCCAGCTCCTCAATTTGATGACACATTTAACGAATGGCATACTTGTCCAGCAGGTTCAGATGGTGAATTAGGTGCAAAGCATAACCGTATTAATGGTACAAACCCTTGTGGAGAGTACGCATTCTTGGATGATACAAGTTGTAACTTAGCTTCAATCAACGTTTTCAGATTCTATGATCTTGAGAGTAAGAAATTTGATATTCAAGGATTTAAACACATAGTATCAATAGTTCAATTAGTGCTAGAAGCTTCAATTCACTGGGGTCAATTCCCAACAGAAGCAATTGCATTGAGAACTCATCAATTCCGTACTACAGGTTTAGGTATGGCTAACTTGGCATCATTGTTGATGGTAATGGGCTTGCCTTATGATTCAATTGAATCTCGTATGTTTTCAGCAGCTTTAATGGCAATCTTAACAGGTCAAAGCTATGCAACATCAGCTTTAGAAGCAGAGAGAGTAGGCTCATTTGAACCATATGAATTGAACAAAGAGCATATGCTACGTGTTATTAGAAACCATGCTAGAGCAGCAGGTGCTAGAACTGATAAACTAGAAGGTTTAAGCTACGAGCCATTAATGATTAACCATAAGATTCTAGAAAGCCTTGGTTTGACAGAGCTATCAAAGACAGTTAAAGATGTTTGGAAGCAAGCTGAAGACTTTGGTAACAAATATGGATATAGAAATGCTCAAGTTTCAGTTATTGCTCCAACCGGAACAATTTCCTTCGCCATGGACTGTGGTGCTACAAGTATTGAACCATTCTTTAGCCACATTAGCTATAAGAAACTTATTGGTGGTGGTTTCATGGTTATTACAAACCCAGTTATTGCTGCAGCATTAGAAAACTTGGGATACTCAGAAGAAGAGGTCAATGATATTGTTGAGTATATCGAACGTAAAGATGAAAACGGCATGATCATTGACGGTAAGATTGAAGGTGCTCCACACTTGAAAGAAGAGCATTTATCAGTATTTGATACAGCTAACGTTGCAGGTTCTGGTAAGAGATTCATTGCTCCTCGTGGACACGTATTAATGGTTGCAGCACTAACACCATTTGTATCAGGAGCGATTTCTAAGACAGTTAACTTGCCAAATATTGCAACAGTTGACGATTTCAAAGAAGTACACTTGCTATCTTGGAAGACTGGTGTCAAAGGTATTACACTTTACCGAGATGGATGTAAAAATTCACAACCATTGAACAATACTTATAACCCAGGAACAGTCGATCAAAAGTTAGAGGATTTAAGTTACGCTGAATTATTGAAATTTGCTCACGATGCCCAAGATAAATTAACAGGTAATATGCCAGTGCAAAACAAACGCACTAAACTCTTGGGTATAAGATCAGGACATACACATCCAGCTTCTATTGATGGAGTTAAAATATATGCAACTGTAAATCGTGATGAGTCTGGTAATATTTCAGAGATTTACATCACTACAGATAGAGAAGGTACTACAATAATGGGATTATTAAACTCATTAAGTAAGACAATCTCAATCATGCTACAGTATCATATCCCAGCTGAGAGAATATCTAAGCTTCTCAGAGGCCAGAAATATGAACCATATGGATTTGTACAACGTCACCCATACATTAAGTCAGTAAGCTCTGTATCAGACTTTATTAGTAAAGTAATTGACATCGAGTTGGGAGATTATACTAGAGTACAAGTCAAACCTGATGGTTATGATGGTCCAGATAGCAAATGGGTTCCAAATCAATTAACAGAAAGAATTGAAAACCAAAAAGCGATCTATAATGATTTAGAAGATGATGAAGAGCTGCCAAGCTTTGATATTGCGGCTGCTACTCAAGCTGCAGTAGCTTTCGATGAATTTACAGATGAAACAGAAGAGTATGACGATGATTTCGTTCATAGTTATGCTGAAGATTTAATCGAAGAAGGCGAAAGATTATATGACGGATCTACCTGCTCAACCTGCTCTAGTACAAGATTAGTACAGAATGGTACATGTAAAGTATGCTTAGACTGTGGTACCACTACAGGATGTAGTTAATGATAGATAATAGTCATTAAGCTATAAAATTTAAAACATAAGAAAACCTCGCTACTGCTAATTGATATGATACCTCCAAAGTAGACAGTCTAATTAATTAAATTAGGCTAATCTATTTGGAGGTACTTTTTATGGGAAGGAAACCTAAGTTTAGTGCAGAAGTAAAGATAAAGGCATGCTTGGAATATGAAGATGGCTATGAATCTTTTGAAAGTATTGCTAAGAAATTACATGCGGATAAAGAAACAGTGCGTACCTGGTATTTAAAATACAAACAACGTGGAGAAACTGTATTTAATACGTCGAATCGAAATAAGACATACCCCAAAGAATTCAAGAATATGGTAATAAGTGAGTATACTAATGGAGAATGCTCATATTCTGAATTAGAAGCGAAGTATAACATAAGTCAATCAGTAATAAGAGGATGGGTGAACAAATGGTATAGTGGAATAGAAATAACGGACTATGATCCCAAAGGAGACATCTATACCATGGAATCGAGAATTACCACTTATGAAGAAAGATTAGAAATAGTTAAGTGGGTAATAGAAAATAACTTAAGCTATAAAGAAGCAGCAGATAAATATGCACTACCCTATGCCAACGTGTATAAGTGGACAAAATCATATCAAAGAAATGGAGAAGAAGCCCTAAGATACAAAAAGCGTGGAAGGAAATCCAAGTCTGAAATTGATTTTGATAACCTAAGTGAAATAGAAAAACTCAAAATAGAGCTAGAAAAAGAAAGGTCCTTGCGCAAAAGAAAAGAACTTGAACTAGAAGTTCTTAAAAAAAAAGAAGAATTGGAAAGGAAACTACAATCACGAAAGTAAGGCAATTAGCAGACTATCAAACCATAGATTACTTCAAAGATCTTGGATATTCAATAAGCAAGTTATGCGAAATATTAGGAATATCAAGGAGTAGTTACTACAAAAATAGACATAGAGTCAAAGCAGAAAAAGAAATACAAGATGAACTCCTATGCAATCTCATAAAAGAATACCACTCAACATTTGATGGTATTCTAGGATACCGTAGAATGACAATTTTCATAAACAGACTTAATCAAAAATCCTACTCATCAGGCTACATACATAGGCTAATGAAGCTAATGGGTATATCTGCAAGAATACGCAGAAAGAAAATAAACAGAAAAAGTATAAAACCAGAATACACCAAAGAAAATATACTAGCCAGAGACTTTAAAGCAGACCTACCAAATCAAAAATGGTTAACAGATGTAACAGAATTTTCAATAGCAGGCGAATCTAAAAAACTCTATTTAAGTCCAATAATGGATTTATACGATAAAAGCATAATAGAATATGAAATATCATTTAGAAACAACAATCAACTAGTATTTAGCATGTTTGATAGGGCCATCAAGAAACACCCTACAGCTAAACCAATATTTCATAGTGACAGAGGATTTCAATACACTGGACGTATATTTAAATCTAAACTAGAGAATGCTGGAATGATACAAAGTATGTCTAGAGTAGGTAAATGCATTGATAATGGTCCAATGGAAGCATTTTTTGGAACGTTAAAATCCGAAATGTTCTATGATAAGAAATTTAACTCATTAGAAGAATTAAAGACAAGCATAGAAAAATATATCAAATTTTACAACGAAAAAAGATATCAAAAAAATTTAGAATGCATGACACCAATTGAGTATAGATATCATGCATCCTAATGCAAAACTTTTAATTAAATTGGTTGTCTACTTGACAAGGGTCAGTTCAAATTTGAGTGGCGAGGTTTTTAATTGCTTATTGCTTTAATTAAACTGAGTAAAATTTATTCTATTTATTCTAATCAATAGGTTCTAGAACAAATTTACCAATAAGCTGTTCTGAATCTGTAATATTCAAGAAGGCTCCAGGATGATTATGAGCAATATGTTCTCTAATCAATCTAACATCTTTCTTTGAAATAACCATGTAGAGAAGGTATCTTTTTTCGCCTGTATATTGACCTTTAGCTTCTATGACAGTAACTCCATGACCAGTAATTTCCATTAGCTCATCTGCCAAAGGCTCAGGGTTCTGGGTTACTATGAAGGCCGTTCTTCTCTGATAACGAGTTTGACCGAGATTTATCATAGCGGTATAAATAACTTGGAAGACTATTGAGTAAAGAGCCATTTTGAATTCAAATAAGCTTCCATAAACAACATATATTAAGATGTTGTAGACAAGCACATAATTCCAAATTGATTTATTGGTCTTATGCGAAATTATCATAGCTAAGAAATCTGTACCACCTGTACATGCATTTGAATTTAGGACTAGGCTCGCCCCGAATCCATAGATAATACCCCCAAACGTAACATTTAGGAAAATGTCATCAGTTAGATGGTACATAGGTATAAGGTCAACCAATAAACTTGAGGAAACAATAAACATTATTGAGTAAAGTACAAACCTTTTTCCTAAGTAGAAGAACGCAAAAATAGCGGGCAATGAGTTAAGAGTAATATTAAGTGCGGCATAAGAGATATTAATTCCAAAATATTTAAGAAAAATCTTTTGTACTAATAAACTTGTACCAACAAAGCCACCAGGAATAATTCCTGCAGCATTCATGAACACATTAATAGTTATCGCATGAATTATACTACCCAATAAAACAGAAAAAATCCTAGTTGTAGATTTTTTCAAAGAACTTGTACTTGACATTTATTTCCTCCAAAAAGCATTCAATAAATATCATTATATATCAAAAAATACTTAGCATAAAAAGAAAACAGTCTGAGTTGATATTATTTTTATCAACTCAGACTATTATTTTTATTTTAGAAATTCATTTCTAATAAATTATTTAGATATAGTGCTTAGCTAGCTGGTTTAAGTACTAAGGCTCCTGCTTTAGGTATAGTGAGCTTGCTAGCATCTTGAGTAGGTAGATTACCTTCTGCATCTCCAAGGCGTGCTACAAGCTTATAATCAGCGAAGCTTGTTGATGCTAGGTCAAGTTCAATTGTATCGGAACTGGAGAAGTTCATCATAACTAATGCAGTATGTTCTTTACCATCAGTATCTGTCCAAGTTTTTTGAATTGCGCAAATTTCTTTATTATTTATACCTTCAGCTTTAGTAGTAATACCACGACTAATTTCAGGGAAGGCACTATTAATTCGGATAGCTTTCTTGTAATAATTTAATAGTGAATTAGGATCAGCCTCTTGCTCTTTTACTGATGAGAAAGGATAGCCGTAAGCGTTTTCATCTAATTGAGCCCCCTTGGTTTGATATTTATCATTATCTCCCCAATAGAAGTATGCTCTTTTGTTTTCGTCGCGACCAGAACCACGCATACCAATTTCTTCACCGTAATAAACGAAACTATTACCAGTAGTAAAAATGTTTGCAGCAGCTGCAATTCTTAGTTTGTTTGGATCTCCAGATAAGAAACCACTTAATCTACCTGTATCGTGATTACTCATAAATGGAGCATTAATGGCTTTAGGATTAACTTCAAGAATCTTTTGGTTAACTGTTTCTAAATTAGCAGCGTAACTTTGACCATCAGATTTATTAATTGAACTGACTGTAATTCCACCTTGGTCACCGAAAGCGAAGTCAAAGAATGAATCAATTCCACTCTCGTAATACTGTTTATACATAGAGAAATTACTCCAAGCTTCACCTACTATATATACGTCATCCTTTATAGATCTAGCTGTAGAGTTTATCCAGCTCAATATTTCAATGTTATGTGGGTTATTGCCAGAATCAAATTCTTTAACAGCATCTAATCTGAAACCATCAACACCTTTTTCTTTGAGCCAGAACTCCATTATATCCTTAAATTCTGCCCTTAGATCTTCATTATCAAGATTTAGGTCAGGCATTTCTGACCAGAATTTACCCTCGTAATAATAGCCGGTATCTCCGACAGGATACCAATAGTCAGCTCTCTTTTCTTTGCTGAAGAAGTAATAGTCTATGTACTTGTTATCAAGATCACCTTTTTCTAAAGCTGATACAGCCTCTTGGAACCAAGGATGTTCACTGGATGAGTGATTCATGACCAAATCTAAAATGACCTTGATGCCACGTGATTTAGCAGCTTTCATGAATTCGTCAAAATCTTCCATGCTACCATACTGAGGATCGATTGCTTTATAATCCTTTACGTCATACTTGTGATAGGTAGGTGAAGGGTTGATAGGCATTAACCAGATAGCATTAGCACCTAAATCTGTCATAGTTTCATCTTTGCCATCATTTATATAGTCTAGTTTATCTGTTAAACCTTTGAAATCTCCAATCCCATCACCATTACTATCAGCAAATGAATATACGAAAACTTCATAATAAGTATCATATTTATCATCAATACTAACAGGCTTCATTTCTAAGTATTCTTTGAAATCTGCTTTGACTTCTTTATTTAAGTCATTATTACTGTTACATGCTGTACTAGAAAATAATAGGGTTAAGCCAAGTAATAAACTTAAAGTTTTACGAAAATTAAATTTTGTTTTTTGCATTTATGTTTACCTTTCTTATAAAAATAACGGGGACCCTTTTTATGAGCCCCCGTTGTAAAAGTATTAATCTTTTAACCTTTGACTGCACCGGCAAGACTCTGGTTATAGAATCTTTGCATATAGATTGTTAATCCACCAATTGGAATTGTAACTAGTACTGCACCAGCCAAGAATGAGCCGTACCAGCTATTAATATTTTCTTTTTGCAACATGTTGAATAATCCAACTGAGACAGTCCAATAATTTGCATTTGCACCGGCTATAACTCTTGCACCGATGAAGTCTAACCAAGGACCTAAGAATGATGTCAATACTTGATAAACAATCATTGGTTTAGCAACCGGAATTATAATGCGTGTAAATATTTGCCATTGAGTAGCACCATCTATAGTTGCAGCTTCATCGAGGTCGTAAGGTATGGAATCCATATAACCTTTTAATAACAGGAAGCCTGTTCCTGAACCAGCAGAATACATGAGTATTAATGCTAAATAGATAAAGTTGCCTTCTAATAGACCAGAAGCTTTAAGGATTTGATAAATAGCAACAATTGCCATAAATCCTGGGAAAAGTCCTAAGATCATTGAGAAGCGAATTATACCTTGACGTGCTTTGAATCTGCGTCTGCTCATTACGTAGGAAACAGCAACTACAAAGGTAGTGCTTATAATACATGAAAAAACAGAAATCAATAATGTGTTAAAGAACAATCTTGGGAAATTGATTACAGCTGTTCTATCAGGGGTAAATAGAGATTTGTAGTTGGCAAATGTCCATTCTTCCGGGAATAGAGTAGGCATATAGTTACCTATAAAATGTCCACTGCCACCAGGATTACCTCTAAATGAGTTTAGGAATAACCACACTAAAGGGAAGAGCCAAATTATAGCTAGAATTGCCAAAATTACATGAACTAGAGTATCAATTGCAATTTGTTTTCCTGGAGCTTTGTTCTTCTTATATTCAAATGTTTCAATATTCGTCTTTTTCATAATTATTTACCTCCTTCACGCTTGCTTGCAGAGGTGAAGCGGTATAAGGTCAAAGCAACTACGGATAGTACGATAAATGTGAAAATACCGATAACTGATCCGATGTTATAGAATTGATTATCAACAGTTAGTTTGTATAACCATGTTACTAGTAGGTCTGTATATCCTGCTGTTGAACCAAATCTTGCTGGACCACCACCTGTTAATAAGTAGATAACGTTAAAGTTATTTACGTTTCCTGTAAATTGTGTGATCAAGAAAGGTCCCATTATTTGTAAGATATATGGAAGAGTGATGTGTCTGAATGTTTGAGCTTCACTAGCACCATCAATTCTAGCTGCCTCTCTAAATTCTTCTGGGAAGTTTTGAAGAATACCTGTAACTTGTAGAATTGTGTATGGAATACCAACCCAGAGGTTGATAACGATAACCATTATTTTAGCAAGTGTAGGGTCTGTCCAGAATGGGATAGGATCCTTAATAACATTTTGAGCGATTAAGAAGAGGTTAATAGGACCATTAGCTGCAAGCATTTGTCTGATTACTAGTAATGAAACAAATTGTGGAACTGCAATAGTAGCAGCGAAGCTTACTCGCCACACACTCTTAAGTCTTGTACGCTTTCTATTAATCATCATTGCTAGCAAGAGACCAAAGATAAAGTTTAATGCAGTAGCAAAGACTGCCCAAATAATAGTCCAGCCAACTACAGGCCAGAAAGTTTTTCCTATAGCGTTATTAAGCTGTAAAACTCTAGAGAAGTTATCAAAACCTGTCCAGTCAAATAAGACTAAACTATTAGTTTCTCTACTATAACTAGTAAAAGCCATTGAAATCATAAAGATTAGTGGCAAGACTGAGAAGGTGAGAGTTCCTAGAACTGGTAATGATAATAGTAAACCTTGAATTCTATGATTGAATAAGGATTTTACATCTGAAGAAAATGATGCAGGCTCGAAACCTTCATTTTTTATAAATTCAGCTTTGTAAGAACTACGTACTGATGATCTCCAAATAAAAATAAAGGCTACAGTTATACAAATTGTAATAACACCCCATAACAAAATAAGAACAGAGTTATGACCTGCCTGATATTCGTATATTGCTTTTTCTGGATTCCAAACTTCTTGTTGCTCTAACCATCCCAAGGATCCGAATAATGATAAATTTTCGAGACCACTTGTGATCATAAAATAAATATATAGAGCTTGTGTTAGCAACCATAAGAAGCCTTTTATAACTTGGCCATAAATTAAATTACCAAATCCCATAATTAAAAATGAGATTTTGCTAGCCCAGTTACCTTTGAGAAGAGCATTTCTAACTGTCCAAGGTACATTTTCAGTTTGATTATTTAACCTATAGGCACGAGCAATGTCTTCTTTTTCACGCTTCTGTTCGTGAGATAATGTTCTGCGCATCTATATGCCTCCTAACTATAGAGATTGCAAAGATTTATAAAAAAGATGCCTGCAATAAGCAGGCATCTGCTAGACCTTAGCTTATTAACTTAATTCTATATTCTAAAATTAATCTAGTACAGATGAGTTAATTTGTTTGTTAAATTCATCTACATATTTTTCAACGTTATCGTGTTTGATTTCGCCACTAGCTAATTGTGTACCAAAGTTAGCTGCTGGATCCCACCATTGACTCATACCTGCAACGAATGGTTGTAAGAATGATGTATTTAACATTGTATTCATCTCTGCTACAGCAACTTCACTTGCTTGAATTGTAGGATCTTCTAACAAATCTTTGTGAGCTGGAATAACGTTTCTAGCTTCGAAGTGAGCTTTTTGTGCTTCTGGACGAGCTAACCATTGTGCAAATTCCATCGCCAAAGCTTGGTCTTTTGAGTTAGGGTTTACACCAACTGCTTTTGTACCAGCAAATGAGATTAATTGTTTATCTTGTCCATTGATCTTAGCTGTAGGTAATTGAGCTGCACCCATGTTATCGCCAAGTTTTTCTTTTACGTTATTTGCATCCCATGAACCTGAGAAGAAGGCGTCAATATCTTTACCTAAACCACCAATACCGAAACCATTTTGGTCAGTAACGAAGAAATTCTTGTTTGCTACTAAGTCTACTAGGTAATGAGCTACTTCATAACCTTTTTCACCACCAAAGTCGATACCAGCTTCGTTATCTGTACTATCACCAAACATTGTTCCACCATTAGCTAGGAAGAATGCTTGGATATACCATGAGTTTTGTAGAGGGAATTCAACTCTACCTTTTTCTAGCATTGTATCTAAGCTCTTAACATCTTCTTCTGAGAAGACTGATTTATCGTAGTACATGAACCATGTGTTTGATGTGAATGGGAAAGCGTAAACAGCGTCATCAACTGTAACTGAGCTTACGTAGTTATCACCATTAGTTGTTTTAACGTATTCTTCAAAGTTACCACCTAAACGTGCTAAAGCTTGACCTTCAACTAATTCACGTGTTTGGTCGTTTGCGAATAGGTATACGTCAGCTGCTGCAGAAACATCTTTTAGAACTTCTGTTTTTGCATCTGGTTCTGCAACTGTACCAAATTCAAATTTAACATCGTAACCTTTTTCTTTGTTGAATTCTTCTGCTTGTTTCTTCAACCAGTTACCACTTGCTTCTGCTTGATCTTCTGCTGGACCCCAAACTAATAATTTCTTTCCTGCAGTACCTTCTGTTTTTCCTTCAGAGGTTGCTGGTTTGTCTGTGCTACCACCGTTAGTGCCAGGCTTAGTATTACATGCAACAAGTCCTAGTGATAGAACTAAAGCTAGTGCGCTTGCAGTAATTTTCTTTAGATTATTCATTTTTCTTTTTTCCTCCGTTCTCCTGATAAATTGCTAAAAAATAATAGTGCAGTAAGGTCTTCAATCTGCATTTTTTAAGCAAAATATCACTAAATGAATTATTGTAATTATTATACATTAGAAAGTAGAAATAGCTATAGTAATTTTGTTTAAATAGCTATTTTTTACAAATTAATCGTAATCGTTTGTACATAATATACAAAAACATTCGTGGAAATTGTACATAAAGATAAGTAACTGCTTATGCATTGCTTGTTTTTGGTTAAACGCATAAACAGTCACACTATAAATTTTAATTTTTGGGATTTATTCTTCGTATTCTAGAACAGAAACTAAAGTTACAGGTTTTCTTCCAGTGCGATTATAGAAGAAATTGAGCAACTCATTTCGGAATTGTCTGGAACGCAAATTATTTATTAGATTTTGATTCTCTTTGTTCTTATTAAAGTATTTAATAACAAAATCTGAAATTAATGCATTAGCATTTTCTTCATCACTTTCGAGAAGGGCACCATATGATAAAACTTCAGGACCGTTGATTAAGTTATGATCTTTATCTAATGTTAAAGCAACTGAGAGAATACCATCAGAACTCAAATCTTTTCTTTGACGTAGAACCAAACTATCGTTTACTGTAGCAGATTGCCCGTCAATGAGAACTGCGCCTGCAGATGTATAACCACTAATTCTGGCAGCTTTTTTATCAATTTCTAAGATATCACCATTATTTAGAATGAAGACATTATCAGCTGGCATGCCTAATTCAACTGCTAATTTAGCATTCATATAAAGCATGCGATATTCGCCGTGAGCAGGGATGAAGTATTTAGGTTTAATTAAGGTATGCAATAATTTGTGCTCTTCACGGTTAGCATGACCTGAAACGTGAACCTCAGAAATAGAGCTATATACAACTTTTGCACCACGCTTATAAAGCTCATTAATAACTTGATAAATAGGTTTCTCATTTCCTGGAATAGGAGTAGCAGAGATGATAACAGTATCGCCCTCGACAATTTCAACAGAGCGATGCTCGGCATAAGCCATTCTAGTCAACGCACTCATTGGTTCACCTTGACTACCTGTAGAAATAACACATACTTCATCATCTGGTAGGTTATTAACTTCATCAAGTTCAATCAAAGTATCATGCTTCATTTTGATATATCCTAGTTTATTAGAGGCTTCAAATACATTAAGCATACTTCGACCAACTAGTGCGACTTTTCTACCATTGTTTTCGGCAGCTGTAATAATTTGTTGTACACGAGAAGTGTTTGAAGCAAAAGTAGCAACGAAGATTCTACCTTCAGCTTTAGAAAATTCATGCTCAAAGGTTTCTCCAACAGTCTTTTCTGAAACTGTATAGCCTTCACGTTCAATATTAGTACTTTCACTGATGAAGCAGAGAACACCTTCTTCACCTAATTCTGCAAAACGTGCTAGATCTATAGGATCTCCAGTAACAGGGGTGAAGTCGACCTTCCAGTCACCAGATAAAATTACAGTACCAATAGGAGATTTAATAGCTAAAGCAAAAGCATCTGCAATACTGTGGTTAACTGTGACGAATTCAACTTCGAAACAGCCAGCTCTGCGTTTTTCTCTAGGTAAAACTACATTTAAATCTGAAATATAATCTGTGAGTCCATGTTCTTCAAACTTGCTCTTAAGAAGCTCAATAGCAATTTTTCCAGCATAGATTGGTACATGTTTGTTGATTTTCTTAAGCAAATAGGGCATACCGCCAATATGATCTTCGTGACCATGAGTTAAGAAAATAGCTCTTAATTTATCAATATTCTTTTCTATATAGCTAAAATCAGCGATAATTGTATCGATTCCAGGTTCATCATCACCAGGGAACATTTGGCCACAGTCTCCAATTATTAAGTCGTTTCCAAACTCAAAAACATTGGTGTTTTTACCTACTTCACATAAACCACCGAGTGGAATTATTTTCAAAGTATCATGACCTAAATTTTCAGTACTTTCTTCAAGTTTAGTAGCTTTACGAATTTTAGTACCTCTATAGAACCCCTTTCTTTGAGGTGCTAATTGTAATTGAGGGGAGTAGACCAAATCGGCAGAGTGAACTTCAGGATCATGAGATTCAAGCTGCTCTTCATTAATAGATTTTTGTCTTTCTAAATCTGCGATTCTACTGCTCAGACTTAAAGTAGATTTTCCAGGATTATTTGCATTATCAGAGTAATCTTCAATTTTCCTTGGTATAAATTTAGATTTCTCATTCTTTTGATTCATCCTAACTGGACTACTTGTATTTTCGTTTGTGTCTGTCTTATTTATATCGTTAGTATCATTAATATTAATATTATTTTTTGACATATTCATCCTTTCTTATAATTTTTATAAAAACTAATCTACAATTTGATAAATAAAAACTTAAGTAATAAGTGAGTATATATAATTAAGTATTAGTATATGTTGAATTTAGTGTTATTCATATCAATTATAGACTTTAAGCTTAATTGTGTAAAATAATAAATTTTGAGATCTAAAAGGGCGAGTTGTAAAATAAACTGAAATAATAAAGGCTCAAACAATCCTGTACAATGTTAATTGGAAAAACGAAACAAAGGAGGATCGTATGAGCCAATTACATTATATCAGGAAAAGAGAAGCAGGTCAGCATTTAACAATAGAAGATAGAAAGCATCTAGAGTATTTATATAATGAGAATTTGAAGCGACCTAAAAAAGATAAATTAAATCAAAAAGAGTTAGCAAAGATATTAGGCTGGAGTGAAGCAACTCTATCTAGAGAACTAAAACGCGGTAAAGTCAAACAAAAGAATTCTATGCTAGAAGAATACACAGCATATTCCTCTGTAGTAGCTCAGAAAACAGTAGAAAAAACTTGGAGTAATAAAGGACCATCTTTAAAGATTAGTAACGACCATATATTAGCCAAAATAATAGAAAACATGCTAATAGGAAAAGAGATGAATAGAATAAATAATCTTAAATTCTCTCCAGCAGCAATAACAATGTATTTTGACAGAGTTGGCTGGCCTACAGATAAAAGACTTTGTACTAGAACTATTTACAACTATGTAGAAAAAGAAGTCTTCCTAGAAGTAACAATGAAAGACCTTCCACGTAAAGGAAATAAACCTAGACAAAGAAAACGCTATATAGAAAAGCGCTTATCTCCACCAGATAAGAAGAGAATAAACCATAGACCAAAAGCTATAGAAGAGCGTACAGAGACGGGGCACTGGGAGATGGATTGTATAGAGTCTAGTAAGGAAGATAGGACTTGTTTATTGACACTTGTAGATCGATGTACAAGAGAATGCATTATTTTAAAGATAAATACGCAAAGACAAGAATCTGTAGTAAAGAAGCTTAATGCTATAGAAAGAAAACTAGGAGCAAGAGCATTTAGAGAAAAGTTTAAGAGTATAACGGTAGATAATGGAGCAGAGTTTCAAGACTGGAAAAGCATGGAAAAATCTATACATAGTGAGAAATATAGAACTAGTGTTTATTATGCGCATGCATACTCATCTTGGGAGCGAGGAAGCAATGAAAATCTAAATGGATTTATCCGATATTTTATTCCTAAAGGTACAAAACTAAAAGATATACCACAGAGAGAAATAAATAAATTAGAGGAATTTATTAATAGTTACCCAAGGAAAGTATTAGAAGGAAACAGTGCAAATAGTAAATATTTAGCCATAGCGTAAACAATTAACATTGTACAAAAAACAATTTCAGTTTATGTTGCATTTTACATTTGAGATCTAAAAGTACCTATAGACTTGCAAGTCTCAGTGCATTGTGGTAATATTCTTTAGCTTATACATAAAAGCTATAAATAGTTAGTAATAAATTATAAAAGGAGGAGAAATATGGCAAATCTTAAATCAGCAATTAAGAGAGTTAGAACAGCAGAGCGTAAGACAAATATTAACAAAGCTCAACGTTCAAAAATGCGTACTGCTTTGAAAAAAGCTCGTATAGCTGTTGAAGAAAATGCAGAAGATGCTGAAGAAACTGTTAAATCAGCAGTTAAAATTTTAGATAGAGCAGCTACTAAGGGACTTATTTCCAAAGAAAAAGCAGCAAGACATAAGTCACAATTAGCAAAAGGATTAAATTCTAATAAAGCTTAATCTAAATTTCTTAAATGATATTAAATTAAGTTTATCCTTTAAAGTTCTAGAGTTTAGGGGATATGAAATTTATTAGTTATCATGATGATTAATAAAACCTCTCTTTATCAGAGAGGTTTTTCTTTTGCTAGAAATTTGGAGAATTAACTTAATATGAGTAAGCCCAGATATTTCTAATCTGATCTTCTAGTTCTGCATAAGAGAATGTTCTAAATGCATTATGAATGTTAAAAGGATCAAAGATTAAATAATCACCATTTGCATCTATATCATGTATAACTACGAAGTGACCTTGGCTAGTGAAGTGCCCAGGACCAACTACCAATATTATTGGTTTACCAGCTAATAAAGCTTCATCTATTACAGGCTTATGAAGTATAAGAGTTTCAACTGTTAGGCCTAACTTCTCGGCGCCTTCACTCATTAGCATCCATGAAGATCCATTTCCATCAATTGCGTAACCATTAGCTGTTGCAAATTCGCCCATAGATTTTGGTGTCATATCTATATCTCCAGTTAGGTGAGTGTAGACCATTGTCAAAACAGTAGGACCACATCCAGATATACCAAAATCAGCGCCAGCATATTCTGTATAACCCCAACGTTGATCCCATTGAGAGAAGTAAGGCATGGCATACTCAGGGAAAGGATCATATCCAGGGTCTGTAGCATAAGAACCTGGGTTTTCTAATAGGCTATGAGCAAAATATTCTATAACAGATGGGTTTCTTTTAGTTTGAATATGACTTCCGTCACTAAATTCTTCATAGTGGTCCATATATATTTGTTTTGCAATTTCACTTGGTTCGAGTAAATAAGGGTCATAAGATTTATCAAGTTTGTTTAAGAGTTCTTCTGGAGCAGGCGTCGAAGAAGGAGTAGTATTTGAGGTACTAGAATGATCATCTTCTTCATTAATAGAATTGTTAGATACACTGCTTTGATCTGAACCTATATCTGTTTCAGAGTCAGGATTAGATTCTTCCGAGATAGCAGGAGCGTCGTGATTTAATAAATTTTTCTTTATATTAGGATAAATAACATATATGGCAACAATAAGCGCACCAATTATTGCCATAGTTATAATTATTTTCGAGATTAAATAGGCTAAGCCATTTTTCTTTTCCATAAACATTTCCTAAAATGGATAAATTAATTTAATCAACTAATAAAACACGGAAGTGATTTTTCTTACCTTTTCTAATAATAATTTCATTATTGATCAAATCTTTATCGCTTAATTCATAATTAACATCGTTAAGCACTTCATCATTGATACGAACAGCATTTTGCTGAACCATACGGCGAGCTTCACTATTGGATTTAGTCAAGCCTGCATCTGTCATAACTTGTAGGAGAGGTAGACCCTGAGCTAGTTCACTAGAATTAACCTCTAAGCTTGGCATATCGTCAGTTCTTCCTTCGCCTGAGAAGATATCAAGAGCTTGTTGTTCAGCATGTTTAGCTTTTTCTTCACCATGAACAGTCTTGGTTACTTCAAATGCTAGAACTTTCTTAGCTTCATTAATCTCTTGACCTTCAAGTTTTTCATATTCAGCAATTTTATCCATAGGTAAGAAGGTAAGGAGCTTCATGCAGTTAATTACATCTGCGTCATCGATATTTCTCCAATATTGGTAAAACTCAAATGGACTTGTTTTTTCTTCGTTTAACCATAGGGCACCACTTGCAGTTTTACCCATTTTTTCACCGTTGCTCTTGACTAATAGGTTAGTAGTTAATCCTAGAGCATCATGATTACCGGTTTTTCTTCTAATCAATTCAGTACCAGCAAGAATATTTGACCATTGGTCATTACCGCCAAGTTGGACTTTAACATCGTGATCTGTGTAAAGTCTGTAGAAGTCATAAGCTTGAATTGTCATATAGTTAAACTCAAAGAATGTTAATCCTTCATCCAAACGACGTTTATAAGCATCAGCTGCTAGCATTTTATTAACTGTAAAATGTGGACCAACTTCACGCAAGAATTCAATGTACTTCAAACCTAATAGCCAGTCAGCATTGTTAACTATCATACCTTTGCCTTCGGAGAAGTCTAATAGGATTTCCATTTGTTTAGCGAATTGATTAACGTTATGCTCGATAACTTCTGGAGTAAGCATTTTACGCATGTTAGTTCTACCAGAAGGGTCACCAATCATACCTGTACCGCCACCTAAAAGAGCGACAGGAACATGACCAGCTCTTTGTAAGTGAGCCATGACCATCATTTGAATAAAGTGACCTACGTGTAAACTGTCAGCTGTAGGATCGAAACCAATATAAAAACGAACACCAGGTTTTGCGAAAATTTCTTTTAGCATTTCTAAATCTGTGCTTTGTGCCAGGTACCCACGTTCAATTAATGTATCTATAACATTTTGATTTTCCATATCAATTTCAACCTCTTTTCAATGTTGTTTTCTATTATTTTATATAGATATATTCTTTATAAATTCCTTCATCTTCTTTTTGACAAAAAAGTTTATAAAGAGCATCAGCATTTAAATTTAGCTGTTGTTGTATTTTACTAGTTTTAAGATCATTATTCAATCTTTCTAGTAAATCAGAGTTCTTGACCGTTATTGGTAAAGTAGAGAGCTTACGCATAAGCTTCATGAGATATCTACCATTTTTATCAACTGCTAAAACATTTATAAAAGCTGGGCCATCACTTTTTATATCTTGCCAATCGTTTTCCTTAATACCTAATAGCAGACTTAGAGCAGCTCGCTTCACTCTTGTTTCTACAAAATATTTATTGGAAATTTCTTGGAATAAATTATCACGGAAAATTTCATTTGATTCTGCATTAGTCTGAGAAGCAGAGAAGAGGTAAGTTTCACTAATGTTCTTAATTCTATTGGCTAGATCAGTAGAGAAGTCTCTGTAAGAGATAAGTTCATCCACAGAAGTTGTTAGAACTCTAGCTAAGAATGTCTGGACATAAGAATCATACTGACGATATTTAGGCTCAATAACTCTAGACAGAACTACTGGATTTAAATAGTTTTCAAATTTTAAGAAACGGACTGATTTTCTGTGATCATCAGTATTTGTTTCAAGTAAAATATTCCTAATAGCAGATGCAGAGAGACTAAAATCATCAACTGTTTCTAAGCTGTTTTCGTCAGCACCTTTTCGAGGTGAGAGATGCAGTTTAAGTTGTCGAGATCCTTGTGACTTCCTTATAGTATTTTCAGCTTTAATTGCTAATGAATATTCTAGAGCCAGAATATTGTTAGATTTTTTTAGGAGGTTTTGAATAACGTCTTTATCAAGATTTAAACTTCCATCGTTTGCATAATGATCTTTACCCAATAAATCAGCCAAACTTAAACTTCTAGCCTCCGCAAAATTTTTCCCTTTGTCTAAGTAGCTTCTCAAGAGCTCTTGGAAATCAGCAGGTTCATCGTGCAAAATTTCATTAACCTTATCAAAAAACTTATTAGAACTAATTAGTTCAGCATCTTCAGCACCTGCAACAATAGTATCAACTACACCTAAGCTGCTGATTAATTTAACAGCAGCGTTAGCAAATTCTTTGGCACTGGCACTTGCGAAACTTACTGGCAATTCAATAACCATCGATGCTCCTGATTTTACAGCATCTTCTGCCCGTTCATATTTAGAGTAGAGAGCAGGTTCGCCTCTTTGGACGAAGTTTCCGCTCATCACTAAGATTATCCTACAATCATCTCCGAATTTATTTTTAACATATTCAATTTGATATAAATGCCCCAAGTGCATTGGGTTATATTCTGTAATAATAGCTATTGTTTTCATAAGCTATATTATAAACAATCCTGACAGAAATGCTTAGTCTATTAGTTTATAATATCGACATTGTTTGTTAAAAAATCTATGTCCATAAGACTTATATAATACGAACATATGCTAAAAATAAAATAAAAAATAACAAAATAGACATTTAATGTTGTAAATCAACTTAAGAGGAGGTTACTTATGAGCCTAATGGATAATATTTATAAGAAAGCTAGTTCAAATAAGAAACGTATAGTACTTGTAGAAACTGAAGATATACGTATTTTGCAAGCAGCAAGTCAAGCAGTAGAGAAGAATTTAGCGGATATAGTGCTTTTAGGAGAAGCTGAGAAAATTAATAGCTTAGCAGCTGAAAATGGCTTGGATTTATCTTCTTGTGAAATCATTTCAGTTGTGAATAATGAGAGACAAGCAGAATTCTCCGAAGAATATTACCAATTAAGAAAGCACAAAGGGATTAGCCAAGAAGATGCAGAAGAAGCTGTCAAGAAACCTCTAAATTTTGCAGCAATGCTAGTACATACAAATTACGTTGATGGAATGGTTGCAGGGGCAGTCCATAGTACAGCAGAGGTCTTGAGATCAGCCTTGCAGATTGTAGGTACTGCGCCAAATAGCAAGTTAGTATCTACATTTTTTATTATGCAAGTTCCTAACACTGATTATGGTGAAGCAGGAATATTTGCTTTCTCCGATGCAGGTATGGTAGAAAATCCAAACTCTGAACAACTTAGCGAAATTGCTATCTCAACCGCCAACTCATTCAAATCATTATTGGAAATTGAACCAAAGGTAGCATTACTATCTTATTCCAGTAAAGGTTCTGGTAATAGCGAAATGGTAAAAAAAGTTGTAGATGCAACTGAGTTGGCAAAAGCAAGAGCTCCTCATTTAGCTATTGATGGTGAATTACAAGTAGATGCCGCTATTGATGAAGCTGTTGCAAAGCAAAAGGTCAAAGATTCTGAAGTTGCAGGACAAGCTAATGTGTTGATATTCCCTGATTTAAACTCCGGTAATATAGCGTACAAACTAGTGCAGAGACTTGCGAAAGCTGATGCTTTTGGTCCAGTTACTCAAGGTCTAGCTAAACCAGTCAATGACCTATCCAGAGGTTCTAGTGTAGAGGATATCTTGGGAGTTATTGCAATTACAGCAGTTCAGGCACAAATAAATTAATCTTATATTTAAAAATATTTAGAAAACTTAAAATTAGAAACGAGGATAAACTATGTTAATTTTAGTTGTAAATGCAGGAAGCTCATCACTGAAATTTCAGCTCTTAAATCCAGAAACTGAGAAAGTATATGCCAGAGGTCTTTGTGATCGTATAAATTTAGGTGGAATATTTAAATATATAAATTGTCTTACAGAAGAAGAGTTTACAAAGAATGAACCTCTTGCATCTCATCAAGAAGCAATGGAATTAGTTTTACAAACCTTAGTTTCACCTGAGCATGGTGTAGTAGAGTCAATGGATGAGGTTCAAGCGATTGGACACAGGGTTGTTCATGGTGGCGAAAGTATAAGAAAGGCTGTCCTTATTGATGAAGAAGTTGAGGAAGTTATTAAGCGCATAATACCATTGGCGCCTTTGCATAATGCCGCAGCTCTAGCTGGGATTAAGGCTTGCGAAGAAGTAATGCCAGACAAACCTATGGTTGCAGTCTTTGATACAGCTTTCCACTCTAGCATGCCTGACTATACTTATACATATGCCTTACCTTATGAGTTTTATGAGGAGTATCATGTAAGAAGATATGGATTCCACGGAACATCCCACGACCACGTAAGTACCCTAGCTGCTGAAGTTATTGGTAAAAAACGTGAAGACCTGAATATAATTACTTGTCACTTAGGAAATGGATCATCTTTAGCAGCCATTAAACATGGAGAAGTTCTTGATACTTCTATGGGTATGACTCCTGTTTCAGGTGTACCTATGGGAACTAGAACAGGTGATATGGATCCGGCTGTTGTTAAATATCTTATTGATAATAATCATGATTTAACCTTAGAGAAGTTGGATAAACTTTTCAACAAAGGTTCAGGTGTATTAGGTATCTCTGGAATTAGTTCTGATTTTAGAGATTTATACGATGCAATTGAATTTGGAAACGATAGAGCAAGACTTGCAGTGGAAGTTTTTGCATACCAGGTGAAAAAATACATAGGTGCATTTATGGCAGTTCTAGGTGATTTAGACCTAATTGTTTTCACAGCAGGTGTTGGTGAAAATGCTCCTAGAGTTAGAAGAGATGTTTTGTCAGGACTAGAAAAATTTGGAATTGAATTAGATCCGCAAAAAAATGTAAGTTCAGTACCTGGTCAAATTAATGAAATATCTAAAGAAGGTTCAAAAGTTAAAGTTATGGTAGTGCCAACTAATGAAGAGTTGGAAATTGCCCTAAAAACTTACAATTTGGTAAAATCTTTGTATGAGTAAGATTGAAACTTTATTGCTAGAAAAATTAACTGGTGTTATAGATATTATTATTAAGACCGAAGAAGAAGCTTTGGCTATGGGGGATTTTGATGCTCTCTCTCGTACAGAGATGCAAACATTAATAGCTATAGGATCTTATGATAAATTGAGCATGAGTGCAGTGGCTGAGAAGGTTGGTGTCACTGCAGGTACTTTAACTGTTCAGGTTAAGAAGCTGCGCAAAAAAGGTTATGTGGATAAAACCAAGAACAAAGATGATAAGCGTATTAGTGAACTTAGTCTTACAAGAAAAGGTAAAATTGCAGTTCGACTACACCAACGTTCAATGCGTGCCGTCATGAATGCTATAACTGAACCGCTGACAGAAGATCAGACGGAATTTATGGCGGAAACTTTGGATAAAGTTTATGAGTACATGCTTGCAACATACAAAGAGTATAAAGATAAGGAAAAAGAGAGAGATAGGAAAGTTTCAGAAGCCTCACAAATAAAAGAGAACAATAAGGACTATGAGAATGAAGAATAAGACGAATAAGACAGACTCAGATTTTTCTTTTGCAGATATTATTGATATAGTAAAAAAATCTATTGCTAAAGTAAGTCACTTAAAATATGACGATATTTCTTTGGAAGATAATTTAACTGAAAAACTTGAACTAGATTCATTAAGCTTGATTGAACTGGTTGTAGATTTAGAATCCTTTTTTGATTTGAGAATAGCTGAAGAAGATTTGGATGATGTTCAAACAGTTGAGGATGCCTGTGAATTAATTGAGTCGAAGTTGAGAAATTGATTCAGTCTAAGTCTATAATTAGTAGTAAAAAATAAAAGTGATATTTGTATGTTAATGAGTTTCCTCATTAAATGTAAGTATAAACTTACGCAAATATCACTTTTTTATTTATAAATTTATGAATCTAGAAGCACCGACATCTTTTATGTAAGTTCTCAGTATTAAAGGGAAGTTCTTTGGTCTTCTGCATTGCCCATCTCTGAGTCTGCTGCTGTACGACGTTGTTCACGGCGTTTTTGTCTAGCAGCTAATTTCTGCATGTACTCTAGGTTTTCATGCTCGTATTCTCTAGGAATTTCTTTATTGTTGTACATGTAGTGCAACCAGTCGGAGAGGGCTTGGTTCATTTCTTTTGAGTTAGCGTAATCACTAGGATAAATTGGTTTACCGTAAGTTAAGATTAAACGTTTTCTCTTCATGAATCCTTTGAAAGGACGAGGCCACTTCATATGGCGACTAAATATCTCATAACCACCATCTATAAATGCTGGAACTATAGGAACATCAGCTTTACTAGCAATAAAAGAAGTACCACCTTTAATGATTCCTAATTTACCGTCTGCGGTTCTAGTACCTTCAGGATGGATTAATAAAATATTGTCATTCTTTAGCTCTTTAATACAGACCATTAAAGATTGCCTAGCACTACCACCACGATCGATAGGAATACCACGACCAACACGCATAATTAATTTACCAAACCAACCTCTTGATTCGCCTAATTCTTTAGCTGCGAGTGAGCAGAATTTATCGAAGTGATCCTTTGGTAGGCCCATAGCAGCGATCAGCCCATCTACATATGTTTCATGGTTAGGAGCAATAATATAAGGTGCATCTTTAGGAAGATTTTCTGCACCGCGCACTTCGAATTTAGTAATAGATTTAATCAATAGACTACCTAAGTGATATCCGAATTTTCCTGCCCAGTTTCTTTCGGTGGGTTCAGGAAGAGCATCAATCTCAGCATTAGTAGTTTGAATTTTAATTTCTGAATCTTGTTTTGTTTTAGTTTCAGTTACATTATTATCATTTTGCATAGTTTCTAATTCATCCGCCAATCTAAGTTAATTTATTATCTGCACCATATTAAAGCTTGGCTTTCGATATTTTTGTGTATTGTTGTTGTACATTGTTACAATTTTTCACAATTTGTCATTATATCTCAATGTGCAAAAATACTAATATAGATTAGAATAATACCATATGGAACTTTTGTAAAAGTAATAATATTTTTAACAAAGTGATATTGAGGTGAAAGACTTGCAGATTGTATATTCTAAAAACAGAAGAGATTTAGCTAAGTATATGAGAGCTGACATTTGGAAGCATCATAAAAATGAAGCTTTTAGTAGAGGATTTCTGATAGTGCCAGAAACTCTCAAGGCTAATATGGAGAGGTCTTATTTCTCAGAAGATACTGAACGTAGCTTGATGCTAGAGGAAATTTTAAGTTTTAGAAGATTTGCTTTGAGAATAGCAGAATTAGCTGGTGGTGCTGGTTATAATGTTGTTAATCCGGCCCTAGAACTACACCTACTTGCACAATCTATTCAAGATCTAGAGGATGAACTCCAAGAATATGCAAGCCTGAAAAATAAACCTAATTACTTAAGTAGAGTAATAGATACTATAGGAGATCTTTGGCGCTACCAAATTAAGGCAAGTGAAATTCAAGAGATTTCTCTGGCTACTGCTGAGAATGGCGACTTAAACTTATCGAAAAAGTTACATGACTTAGGATTGATTATGGAAAGTTTTGGAGAGAAGTTGAAGTTAGAAAACTTTATGCCTGGAGACTTACTCATTGACAGTCTTGATGAGAATTTAAAAATCCTTTTGGAAAAGTTGGAAGCCGTTAATTATAACTATAAAGATTTGGAATTTCCTTGGACACAATATGAATTTTTGCAAGAGACAACTATTTGGATACATGGTTTTGGTATCAGTAGAAGTTTTACTCCACAAGAATTTTCCATACTTAACTCTTTAGATAAATTAGTTAAAGAAGTTATTATTTCTGCAGAAGCTGATCTTGTACCCGAAGATCAAACACAAATAGAAGCTGGTAAGAGACAATTTATTGCCGGTAGACAATTGATTTTTAGTTTAATCAATAATTACGCTAATGTTAAAGTTTTAGAACTTGAAGATCAGGAAAATTCACAAGAATTTGAGTTCCATGCTTTTGATAAAGAGCAAAATGAATCACGTTTTATTGCAGGCAAAATTAAGGAACTATTATTTACAGAGAGGGATTTAAGACCAGAAAAAATAGGTATAGCTTTAGCTAGTAATGAGCAAACTCTTAACATGAAGTTAGCCTTGGATGAATTAGATATTCCTTTCTATGCTGCAGATGTTGATAATGTTGAATATAAGCATTTGAGTAATTTCCTGACGGCTTTGATTGAGCTGATTAAATACCCTGATAATATTGAAAATGTAATTAAATATATTAAGCAGCCATATGCAGGCTTAACTCCTGATGAGCAAGACGAGCTAATAGAGTTTTATAGATCAAGAGGATTTAGAGGTTTTGATGCTTTTGACGCTAGTAAATATAGTAAGAGCTTTAATCCTGGTATTTTAGAGTTTTCTGAATTATCCAGTGATGAGGAAGCAGAAGATGATAATGCTAGGGATATAGCTGCTGACAATGACCTTGAATCAGCCAAGGACGAGGGCCAGGAGAGACTGGAAGTATTTGAACTAGCCCAAAGAGCTTTGCAGAATCCTAAGTCGTTACTTGGAGAGTTTTATCATGCTCAAACATTGAGAGAATATAGTCAGCAGATATTAGAATTTTTACGTTCTATTAACTTGGCCAATAAAGTGAGTGAAAAAGTAGATAGTTTAGAAGCAGCTGAGCTTAGCAATGAAGCGGAGGTTGAGGTTAAAGTTTGGAATAGTTTGATTAAAACTTTATCCGATTTTATGAAAATTAACTCTGAGGCAGAGCTTAGTGTGGAAGAATTTATCTTTTACTTGGAACTCAGTTTGATTGAGAGCAACAAAAATAGGATCCCAGCTAATGGCAATCAAGTTATTCTTGGTAGTTTTAAACAGCTAGCAAATGAGGATTTAGATGTTGTTTTTATGGTATCTGCAGATAGTGGTAATATTCCTCAGAGAAGCAGAAAGAATTCTCTTTTGAATCCAGTTGATAGGTTAAAAATTAATCCTTACTTAGAAGAACCTTTACCAGAGTTAGATGAACAGCTACTGAATGTTAATATTTCAGACTTTTACGCTCTTTTAAATTTTCCGAGCAAAATTATAATTTCTTATACTGGTGGAAAAGGCGAGGAAGCTAGTATATTGAGTAATTTTAGGGAATCTCTTGGTGAAAAGTTGATAGAGCATGATGAGCCTGATAGTTTAGGAGATTTAAGCTTGTCTTTGCCAGAGCGTGCATTTACTAAACTTAAATTAATGAATAATGCCACAGGTTTTGCAGGATCTGAAAAAACTATAGTTGAAGCTCTTAAAGCTTACATAAATGATAATCATCAAGAACTGAATGAGATCTGGGATGCTGATAATTATGGTAGAGAGATGAAAAAAGGCGGAAGCTTAAATATTAGTACTGATCTAGTTAGTAGAGCTCTTGGCAAAAATCCACTTTGGTCTATCTCAAGACTTGAAAAGTATATGAAGAATCCATTTGCGTTTTTCGTAGAGTACCTTCTTCAATTGAAAGCAAAAAATTACTATAAACCAGAAAGTTCAGGCTTTGGGACCTTGGTGCACAAGGTAATGGAAATTAGTCAGAGAGCCTGGCAAAAAGTCTTGGAAAATTCTCTTGATGAGATCAGTAGAGATTTAAGTTTGGAAAAAATTTTAAAACAAACTGATGACGAGTTAATTGCCAGATACTTGCTTGAGGCTGCATTTGAAGATGAGAGCTTGAAACTTTATTTCATGCCTGGTGATGCATATGTAGCTAGATTTAAAGCTCAATTATCTTCTCTCCAGGGCTCAATAGCACAGATTAGAGAGTTAATTGAAAATGATATTAATTGGGAGCCTAAATATAGTGAGTGGAGTTTTGGCAAAGCTGAGAAAACTTTTTCTGTAGAGTTAAGTAATGGCGAAAATCTGTTTATTAGAGGATTTGTAGATAGAGTTGATGTTAATCAAGTAGATCAACAGTTTAGAATCATTGACTACAAAACTGGAGATAAGAAAGTCTCTTATCCGAATTTATACTACGGCTTTGACCTGCAATTACCGATATATTTAGCCGCCTATGAGAGCTTGAATGAACCATATATTGCAGCTGATGCAGGGTACGCAATTGTACAAAACTTCAAGAAAAACTATTCAGATCAAGCTCTTGTTTCTATAGATGAATTTATCAAGGAATATATTTCTAAGTTTAAACTGAGAAGTTTAGATTTAGAAGAAGAAATATTGCATAAGTTGATGGACCATAGTTTAGAGAAAGTTCGAGAAATCGCCGAGAAGATAAATTCAGGAAACTTTTCTTCGGCACCTAAGACTAGTGATAAATATCAAGACCCAAGTAGATTTTGTGATTATAGAGCTATGGCACAATTGGATAGAGGTTTTATAAGGACAGAAATCTTGCCAAAACTTGATGAAATTGTAAAAACCTATGACCCTGAAATTGTTGAAACATTTGGTAGTAGGCATATTTTGAGTAAAAATAGTTTTATTTATTTAGTGGAAAATTTTGATGATGGGAATTTTAGTGATAAATAATTAAAAGTTGAGTGGTGAATATGAAAGAGAATTTAAATACTAAATCAAATAATTTTGCACCAAGCCCTGAGCAACAAGAGATAATTGCTGCAAAAGCAGGTAATATATTAGTTTCAGCAGCAGCCGGTTCAGGAAAAACTGGAGTTATGACTGAGAGAATTAGCCAAAGAGTTCTAAGTGGTGAGCTTGATCTAAGAAAGGTTCTTGTACTGACCTTTACAAATGCTGCTAGTCATAATATGTCGAATAAGATTTCGGAAAAATTAAGTAAACTAGCCACCAACGCAAAGAATAAAGGGGAAATTACTTTACAAGAGAACTTAGAAACTCAGGTTTCATATTTACCAGCTGCTCACATAGAGACTATACACTCATTTTGCTTATCACTACTTAAACTTTTTCCAGAAGAAGTTAGGAATAGTGAAAATGAGTCTATATTGGCGCCTAACTTTATAACAGCTGACGAGCAACTAACAAGAGATTTATTAGATGAAGCTGTTTCTAATGTTTTTAATGGTTTTTACGTAGAGTTAGAAGAATTACAAACTCTAAATAAATCCCAAGAACAATTAGATATCGCTCTGATGTTACTTGCAGCCTATTCATCAGGAAAAGATGATGAAGAATTGCGTAAACTTGTCTTGTCTGTTTTTAATTATTTGAGAAGCCTACCAGATTACAAAAAGCAACTTGCACAAGCATTAGAAGAAGTAAAACTTAATGCTAGAAATTTTGAAAATAGTCCACATATAAACTATTTATTTGATGAGCTAGAGTTGCGTGTAAAAGCTGCAGCTTTAGCGATTCCGGATTTAGAGAGACGTCTAAATGGAGTAAGTTTAGAGTTCGCAGGAAAAACTGCAAAAACATCTCATGAAGACTATGCAGAAACGTTTCGCTTATTGTTCGAAATTACTACAGAGATTAACTCATTAATTGATCAAAGAGGAGATATAGATCCAGGTGAGATATGGGATGAAATCTTTGAACTTAAATCTAAACTTAGCTTTATTAAACCACGCAAAAGTCCTTGGAAAGAGGAAGAAAGACTCGGGCTTGATGGTAGTGAAGATATTTCTTTGTATGATAAAGAAGTGCAAAAGATTGCCAAGGCTGAAATTAAAAATGACTTTATAGATATTTTAGTAGCAGAATTTAGTGACTTGCTTTATTACCTTGGAGTAGAAGGGACAAAATCTTTAGGAAGTTCATGTAAGTTTAGTGCCAAAGTAGTTTGGTCAAAAACTATAGCTGAAATTAATTCAGAACAAGAAAGAATGCTTGGGATATTAGAGCTTTTCTTTGATTTGGTACTTAAAGTAGATGAAGAATATCAAAGATTAAAAATAAAAAGAAATGTTGTAGATTTTTCGGATTATGAACATTACGCTTTGCAAATTGTTAGAAGTGAAGTTGGAAGAGACTACTGCCAAAAGCAATTTAAAGAAGTTTATATAGATGAATATCAAGATACAAGTTCTTTGGAAGAAGCAATATTACAAGAAATTGCACCAAACAATACATTTATGGTTGGTGATGTTAAGCAAAGTATTTATAGATTTAGAAATGCTAGACCAGAAATCTTCTTGGAAAAAGCTAAAAAATTTCAAGCAGACGATAGTGGTTCCTATTTCCAATTGAGTAAAAACTTTAGAAGTCAGGAAGGTATTTTAGCTGGAATAAACTCAGTTTTTAGCAAGATAATGACTCCTGAATTCACCAATATTGATTATCAGAATGGCCATCAGATGAATTATTTTGAATTAAATAATAAGTTTGATAATAGGATAGAAATTATGCTGGATTGTAGAACAGAGGATGACATAAGCTATCATCTTCCTAATGGTAATTTATCCGGTGTATTGCAAGAAATAAGTAAGGTCAGACTTAATCCTTATCAAGCAAGATTATGGGCAGAAAGTGAAAAAGAAGAGAAAAATGCTTTCCATATTGTTGCAGAAATTATCAGATTACATAGAGAAGAAGGAGTAGAGTTCAAGGATATAGCTGTATTAAGCAGAGGTAATAGTAAAGCTGACTATATGGCTAAGCTATTACTGCAAGTCGGTGTGCCAAGTAATAGATATCCATCTTTATCAATAAAAGATGATTTTATACTACAAAATCAAGTCGCATTGTTGCAGTGTTTAGATAATGCTCAAACAGATATACCTTTAGCGACCCTGATGCTTAGTTACTTGATTAATGAAACCTTTACAGAGACTGAACTACTACAAGTCAGAATTTTTCAGAAGGAAATACATCAGCGAGGTAATTTTAAGGCAGCAATTCAATTATTAGCGGACGTTAGTTTAAATGAGAATCATGAGTTTTATCAATTACAGAGTAAGATTAAGAGGTTCTTAGATGCGCTAAATAAATGGCGTATGCGAAGTGTTGAGGTATCTGTCAGTACTTTACTACAAGAGATTTGGAATAGTAATAATTATTTAGAGAAGGCTGCAAAATATGACGGTGAGCTGGCAGTTATAAGTTTAGAGGAGTTTTTGAAAAAAATAGAGGAACTGGAGAAAAATGAATACAAGAGTCTTCGTGAGATTGTTTTAGCTCTAGAAAATGAAGTAGAGAATGACCTCAAACCAAGTAGTGAAAATAATATGTCAGCAGATGCTGTAAATGTATTGACTTTCCACAAATCTAAAGGACTTGAGTTTGATTATGTGTTTTTGTATGACCTTGATAAGTCGCTTAATAATATGGATCAACAAGATAAAATTTTCATGAGTGAGGAGCTCGGTATTGCATATAACATAGCTGAGTATAGTAATTATGGAGTGCGAACATTTCCAAGTCATTTACGCTTGGCTATGGAAGAGAATGAACAACGTAGATTTTTAACAGAAGAGATATGTTTATTCTATGTAGCTATGAGTAGGGCAAAAGAAAAACTATATCTTTGCGCAAATTTTGATTTAACTAACGACTATTTGAAACTAAATACATTGCTTAATTTAATTGAAGCTGAGAGAGAGAATGCTGAGCAGGATAAGGGAAATGGATATTTGCCTAATTACATGTTGAGTACTCTTAAATCCTATCAGGAGATGTTACTACTGAGCATGAGTCTAAATGACAATCAGGCAATACAACAACTACTTGAGTTTTATAAAAATCAAGCTGAAGAAAATGAAAATATAGATTATTCACTTGAGCTTGAGGATAGGAATTTTCTAATCCGCCTATATAACAATAAAGATATTCTTGAAAAAGATTGGAAAATTATTTTGGAATATTGGTTAGATGATAGTAGTGATAATAAACAGAGCGATGAAATTTATTCTGATGATTTGGAGTATGACTATAAAGATTTTTATGAATTTAATCCTAGAGCTAGTTTCAAGCCATTACCTAAGGTATCTGTTAGTGAAATTAAGAGAAAATCCATGCAAGTTGAAAATTTGGACGGCGAAGCGAGTGAATTAGAAATTAAGAAAAATATAAATTTAGATCTAATAGAGCTCGAAGATATCGATGAGAAACAATTAAGTTCAACTGATATAGGAACAGCTATTCATGTTGTGATGAATTATTTGGACTTGAATAAGTTGCGAGTTGCAGAGGATATTAATCTGGCAATAGCGGAGGAGCTTGATAAATTACAAGAGTTTAATTTTATTAGTATAGCTGAAAGAGAAGTTCTTAATGATTTCAAGAGTGAATTTATAGCTTTTGCTAAGTCCGAAATTGCTGAAGAGGTTCTGAATGCGGGAAATAAAGTTTATCGAGAATTGCCATTTACGTTCAAGTATGAGGATGAGAATAAAGAGTTGAGTTTAGTCCAAGGTATTATAGATCTTTGGTACTATACAGAGGCTGGTGCGGTTTTATTGGATTATAAATCTGATTATTTGCCAAATAATAGACAAGAGGCTCGTCAGATTTTGCTAGATAGATATTCAGTGCAAATGAAAATTTATGCCTCAGCTTTAGAAATGAGTTTAAAAGAAAAGGTTAATAAAGTTGTGATATGGTCAATTAGATTGGCTGAGGAGTTTGAGTTTACGAGGGAAGAGTTAGGGATATAGGAATACAGGTGCATAGATGCATAGAATTTAAGAAAATAGAAGTTTAAAGACTTTGATTTTCCTCATCACGTATATCTTGAGAATCAGTTCTTAATCTAACCCTTTTACTTCGTCCGCCGAGTGATTTATCTAAAGATTTATTCTCCTCTCTGCGCTTGTTGAAAAAGTTTTGCAACAAGTTACTAGCTTTTTCTGCAAGAATTCCAGACTTAATCTCAGGATAATGATTAAGATTTTTATTAGAGAAAAAATTATCTATAGATTCAATAGCACCTGTTTTGGGTGAAGGTGCTCCATAAATTATTCTACATACTCTAGCTTGTTGGAGAGCAGAAAGGCACATGTGACAAGGCTCTAGAGTTACATAACAATCGACATCGTCAAGACGCCAAGAATTAAAAAGCTTGCAAGCTGAGTCTATTGCTAATAGCTCAGCATGTGCAAGCGTATTTTGATTTTGTTCACGTTTGTTGTAAGCTGTGGCAATAACTTCGCCTGATTTAACCAGCACACATCCAATTGGAATTTCAGATTCTGCATAAGCTTTTTCTGCAGCCTCTAAGGCTAAGGACATGAAATATTCATCTCTGTCATGAAATCCAGTCATTATAGTTCGATACCACCTACAGGACGGATGTGGATAATCATACAAGCGTCTTTGCCAAAGCTAGCTTCTATTGTATTTACATAGTCTTCAACTGCTTCAATTGGTACATAAGCTTGAATTGTTCCACCGAAACCACCACCATGTATTCTACAAGCACCTTCTATATTATTGTCTTTAAAGAATTTTCTACTTAATGCTAAAGCTAAAGCAGCTTCTTGCTCTTCATGGTTTCCAGGGATTAATACATTTTGTAATTGAACTTCAGAGCTATGAGCAGATTCATTTACTAGTTCTAAGAAGCGTTTGAAATTTTTGTCTTGTAAAGCTTTTAATTGCTCAGCAGTTCTTTCTTCCTCGGTAAAGAAGTGGATAGCACGTAAAACAGCTCGTTGAGGGAACTTTTGGCTTAGTTCTGGGACTACTTGGAAAAATTCTTCTGGATTAACTTCAGAAAGATATGTTTTTGAAAAGTGCTTAGCAATTGCTTGCATATCGTTAGGAATGCTTGCGTATTCGTGAGTTAGGTTAGAGTGACCTTTATCAGTCTTTGTAATTACCATCTCGTAACCGAAATCAGCAAGATCTAAATCAATTTGTTTAACATGTGGGTTTTCTTTGTCAGAAAAGTCAATAGCTATGACTTCGCCAAATGCGCAAGCTGTTTGATCTAATAGACCACTAGGTTTATCAAAGAAAACATTCTCAGCAAATTGGCTAGCAGTTGCTTGTTCAATAGGACTAATTTTACCCTCGTTATACATGTAGTTAAAAATTGTTGCGATAAGTATCTCAAACGCTGCAGAGGATGATATTCCTGACCCAGCAGCAACCTTACTAGTTGAATAGCAATTGAAACCACCGATTTTATAACCTCTTTTATTAAATGCATGGGCAACACCACGAATTAAAGCAGGAGTTTTGCCAATTTCTTGTTTTTGTGGTTCTAAGTCATTTAAATCAATAGTTTCAACTATGTTGTAAGCTTCAGAAATAAATTGAATTTTGAAGTCATCTCTTGCTTGACATGCTGCAACAATATCAAGATCAACAGAAGCGGCAATAACATTGCCCAATTGGTGATCAACATGGTTACCAGCAATCTCAGTTCTTCCAGGTGCAGAGAAAAAACGAATCTCATTTTCATTAAGTTCGAAACGCTCTTCAAATTTATCAACTAGATGTTGATATTTATTCAAATTGAGCTCGACTGTAGCTTCATCTTTTCCATAAAGCTGTTCCAATTTATTAACTAGTTCTGTATTTTCCAATGAAAGAATATTTTTACTCATAACAACTCCTAATATTTTGTAATATTTTCTATTTTATATTAATATAAATAACTTATAATAACTATAGTTTTATCGAAATCTTTTTTGTAAAAACCTAATTAAGAGTTTTTTGTTAGAATAGATAAAGTTGAGTGAAACTACAGACTTAAATAATAAAAGTAATTTATTTAAAAGAGGAGAAAAAATGGCAATATACGAAGGACTATGTACCAATTGTGGTTCATTACTGAGAGTTGATGATAGTCAAGAATCAGTTAGATGTATTTTCTGCTGGGGTGAAAGCGATTCCGAAGCAGCTATTAATTTAATGGGTAAAGATGATGTTGAATATCCAAATGAAACCTATTCAGAGCCTAGCGCTGACGAAAAGGTAGAAGCCCTCAAGGCACAAGGTATGGGTGGCGTGGTTATGCGTCAGGAACCTAAGGTTAATAGAAAAGAGAAAAAGACAGGTAAATTAACACCAAAAGAAAAAGTAGCTCTTCAAAATAAACCTTTGGTTAAACCTGAAGTCAGTAAGAAACATAAGATGGCAATTCTAGCTGGTGTTGCAGCATTTGTTATTGTTTTAGCAGCAATTGGTTTGCCAGTATATTTCTTGAGAGAAAACAAAGCAGATGAAATTATGCAAAAACTTCCAGAACATGTTGCTCTTGCTAGTGCCAAAGAAAAAATAGACTTACACAGACAAGACAACCACATCATTACAATTGTAAGTCAAGAAGCTGTTACAAAAGAACAAGCAGAAGAAACTTTCTTAGCATTTAGTAAAGTATATTCCGAAGTATATGGCATAAGTGAAGAGGATGCTAAAAATAAAGTTGAACTAAAATTACTTGATGACTTTACAGGTGGATTCAGAGTTAAGACTAAAGACGGTTCAATTATGAGTACTAGTTTAGAAAAAGTTAAGAGTTAGAAACGGGATAACGGAACTTCGAATCAAACTTCGAATCATAAAGAAAAAATAAACTCCATAACTATCATAGTTATGGAGTTTTATTATGTTTAATTATTATTGGATACTTTATTTAAAGTTTTTGAGTAATTAAAATTAAATAAAAGGATAAAAGGCTTAATTAATTTTCATCATCAAAATCGTTTAAGATATAGTCAGCAATATTTTCACCCGCAATGGATCCATCGTTTGTTGCTGTAACAATTTGTCGTAGTTCTTTGGCGATAACGTCACCAGCAGCATAAATTCCCTTAATTGGTGTTCTCATCTTTTCATCAACAATTACATAATTATCTTCATCTAAAATATCTAAATTCTTGATGAAATCTGTATTAGGTAAAATTCCAATAGCAGGGAAGATAGCGCTTGCTTCAATTTCAATTGGATCAGCTTCTTTATCTTTGTTATTAACAAATAATACACTTGAAACTTTTCCATCAGTACCTTTAATTTCTATTGGACTGTAAGAGAACATAGTCTTGATATTATCTCTTTTTTCAACACGGTTAACCACAATTTGACTAGCTCTAATTACATCTCTACGTAGAACTTGATAGACATTCTTAGCAAATCTTGATAGATACTCAGCTGCTTCATATGCACTATTACCACCACCGATTACAACTACATCCTCACCTTTGAAGAAAGCTGCATCACAGACAGCACAGTAAGAAACACCGTTACCATAGTATTCTTGTTCTCCAGGGATACCTAGTTTTCTTTCAACTGTACCTGTTGCGATAAGAATAGATTTAGCTTGCAAAATTTTATCAAATGTTTCAACTTGTTTGTATTTGCCAAGATCTTCAATTTTCTCAGCTTGTCCGAAAATAAATTCAGCTCCAAATTGAGTAGAGTGCGCAGCCATTCTTTGAGCTAGATCTGGTCCCATGATCATGGTATCACCAGGCCAGTTTTCAATTTCACTAGTTTCGTTAAGTTTTCCACCTGGAGTCATGTCTAGGATAGCTACCTTTAGACCATTACGGCTAGCGTAAACAGCAGCAGTCATACCAGCTGGACCTGATCCGATAATTATTAAATCGTATATTTGTTCAACTTTTTCCTTTTTAAATTCAAACATATAGTCACCTACTTCTTGTTTATTAATATTCCAAATCTAATTGGATAGTTATTATAAAGTAACCTCGGGTGAAAATATAGCACAAATGTAGCTAAAAATTTGTTTCAGAACGAAAAAACGAACAAAAAGAACAAAAAATCATTAAAATGAGAATTTTCTTGATAAGTGGGTATAAAAAAGGACAGTAAAACTGATAATATAGTGAACATAGAACAAACGTTCAAAGACAACACTTTTGGAGGTAAGTATAATGTTAAATTTAATGTTCTGGATTTTATTAAGTACAATTAGTTTTATAAGTTTAGTTACTATATGGCAAAGAGAAGATTTAAATTTTATAGAGATGAAAGAGTCTTACGTAGTTGAATATGACAATTATGCTCAAAAAGAAAATAAGAAGTTTACTTCTTCAAACAGAAATGAGTTAAATAAGAGAAATAAAGAGAAGGCTATGAGATTCTATGATTTAGAACAAAGAACTCATAATAATATAATCAAATATAGCAATATTAAAAATAATAAACGTCAAAGTATTAATTTGTATCCAATAGAGAATAATAAGTCAAGAAAAGCAGATCAAGGAGTTGCTTAATAATAAGTATCTTATAAGATTCTTAAGAGTTTTTAGAAATAATTAGTGATTAGTACAAATTATTTTAATTAAGTTCAAAGTCTGCTGTAATCACTTTACTATTAGTCGATTTTGTCGTAATATTGTGAATAATCTAAAATAATAAGTTTCCAAACTTAGTTTATAATGTATCAGGAAAAGAGTACTGATTTTACATAAAAGACTAAAGGAAAATAAAATTTCTACTAATATTTAGGAGGCAGATTGTGGCAAAAATATATGACTTTGAATCAAGAACATTTGACGAATACTTACTTGTTCCAAATTACGCAGACAAAGAATGTAGTTCTGAGAATGTTAGTTTAAGAACACCAATAGTACGTTATAAAAAAGGAGAAGAATCTCCAGTAAATATAAATATTCCTCTCACTTCTGCAGTAATGCAGGCTGTTTCCGATGATACTTTGGCAATAGCTTTAGCGAGACAAGGAGGTTTATCATTTATTTATAGCTCACAATCAATTGAGAGCCAAGTGGAAATGATAAGAAAAGTTAAGAGATTCAAGTCCGGACTTGTTGTTTCTGATAGCAATCTAACTCCACAGGATACTTTAGAAGAAATTTTAGAATTAAAAGAGAAAACTGGACACTCAACAGTAGCAATAACTGAAGATGGTAGTTCAAATGGTAAATTGTTAGGTTTAGTTACATCAAGAGATTATAGAGTAAGTAGATTAGATCCTAACACTCCAATATCAGAGTTTATGACACCAAGAGAGAAATTAGTTACAGCTGAAGAAGGAATTTCTTTAAGTGAAGCTAACGATATTATTTGGGATAATAAATTGAATCAGTTGCCAGTTCTTACTAAAGATGGAAATTTAGTAGGAATGGTGTTTAGAAAAGACTATCGTGAACACAAGGAAAATCCACTTGAATTAACAGATGCCAACAAGAGTTTAATGGTTGGAGCTGGTATTAATACTAGAGACTACAAAGAAAGAGTTCCAGCTTTAGTTGAAGCAGGTGCTGATGTTCTAGTAATAGACTCCTCTAATGGATTTACCGAATGGCAATATGAAACCTTACGTTGGGTCAAAGAACATTATGACGGTAAAGTATATTGTGGTGCAGGTAATGTAGTTGATGAAGAGGGATTCAGATTTTTAGCAGACGCTGGTGCTGATTTTATTAAAGTTGGTATTGGTGGTGGATCCATTTGTATAACCCGTGAACAAAAAGGTATAGGAATGGGTCAAGCTACTGCAGTACAAATTGTTTCTGAAGCTAGAGATAAATATTTAGAAGAGACAGGTGAGTATATACCACTTTGTTCTGACGGTGGTATTGTCTACGACAACCACATGGCTTTAGCTTTAGCAATGGGTTCTGACTTTGTAATGCTTGGTAGATATTTTGCGAGATTTGATGAAAGTCCAACCAGAAGAATGTTATACAATGGTACTTACGTAAAAGAGTACTGGGGCGAAGGTTCAAATAGAGCAAGAAACTGGCAACGTTACGATGCAGTCGGCAAGAGTGGCGGTATGGTATTTGAAGAAGGTGTTGATTCATATGTACCATATGCAGGTTCATTATCAGTTAACGTCGAACAGACCACAGCTAAGATTAAGGCAACAATGGTTGCTTGTGGATCAAGAACTATTTCAGAATTCCAAGACAAAGCTCGTTTGGTTCGAGTATCTTCTGCAAGTATTACAGAAGGTGGAGCTCATGACGTTATTCGTAAGAATACAGAAGCAACAAGAGCTTAGATTTAGCTGAAATAGCGTAAGAAGTGAATGATTTTAATAAATAGCTTTTGAATTATTCGAAAGCGTGATAATATAAATGCTTGGGCACTCAATAACATTGAGTGCTTATTGCTTATTTAAGTGGGTAATATAAATATGCTCACATAGGAGGAAAATTAAATGGCAGATAAGAAAAAATATGATTTTACCAGTGAAGGTATCAATAAATTAAAAGAAGAATTAGATAGAAGAAAAGGTACTGAGAGAACCGAGATTGCTAATAGAATTAAGGAAGCTAGATCATTTGGGGACTTATCCGAAAACTCAGAATACGATGACGCTAAAGAAGCTCAAGCTTTAAACGAGGCAAAAATTGTTGAGCTAGAAGATCTTCTAAAAAATGCTAACGTAATTGAAGAACACGAGATTAGTAAACATGTTATTGGTCTTGGTAGCAAAGTAACTTTAGAAGACATCAAATCTGGTGAGCAAGAAGAATTTACACTCGTATCACAAAAAGAAGAAGATATTTTCTCTAATAAAATTTCTACAGAATCACCTGTAGGTGTTGCTATTATGGGTAAGAAAAAAGGAGATAAGGTAACTGTTTCTACACCAGTAGGTTTAATTAAGTATACTGTAATTAAAATTGGTTAATTTTAGAGAGGTTAAGATGAGCGAGAACAAGGAAAATAATAGTACAGTTAACGTAGAACAAGATCTTAATGATCAAATGATTGTTAGACGTGAAAAATTAGACGAACTTAGAGCTAGATCACTTGATCCTTTTCAAGAAGTAAAATATGACATCAGTCATTCAACAAAAGATGTTAAAGATAATTTTGATGAACTAGAAGGCCAAAAAGTTAGTTTAGCTGGTCGCTTGATGTCTAAGCGAGGCATGGGTAAATCTAGTTTTGCTGATATTCAAGACAGCACAGGTAAGATCCAATTATTCGTTAATGTAAAGAATTTACCTGAGGGTAAATATGAAGACTTCAAACATTTAGATATTGGTGATGTTATTGGTCTCAATGGAGAGGTCATGAAGACTAAAACTGGTGAAGTCAGTGTAAGAGTTAATGATTATACTCTCTTAGCTAAGTGTTTACGTCCGCTACCAGATAGTTGGAGTGGTCTAAGTGATACCGAAACTAAGTATAGACAAAGATATTTAGACTTGATTATTAATAAAGATTCTAAAGATACATTCGTCTTGCGTAGTTTAATTATTAGCCATATTCGCAAAATCTTAAATGAAAAAGGTTTCTTAGAAGTAGAAACTCCAATATTAAATACAGTTCCAGGTGGAGCTAATGCTAGACCATTTGTTACTCACCATAATACATTAGATATTGATATGTATTTGCGTATTGCTCCAGAGCTTTACTTAAAGAGATTAATCATTGGTGGAATGGGAAGAGTGTATGAAATTGGTAGAAACTTCAGAAATGAAGGAATGAGCCACAAGCACAATCCTGAATTTACAATGATGGAGTTATACCAATCCTATGCAGATTATAATGACATGATGAATCTCACTGAAGAGATCATTAAGAGCCTTGCAAGTGAAGTAGTAGGAAAAGCTGAATACGAATGGGATGGTCATGTAATTGATCTTTCAAAGGACTTTGCACGTTTAACAATGTTAGATGCAGTCAAAGAGTATTCAGGAGTTGATTTCAATGAAATTGCAGATGATGCTGCAGCTTTTGCAATTGCAAAAGAGAAAAATGTTGAGACTCAAGAAATATGGAGGAAGGGTGACATTTTAAATGCATTCTTTGAAGAATTTGTTGAAGATAATCTAATTCAACCTACATTTATTTATGATTATCCAATCGAAGTTTCTCCTTTAAGTAAGCAGAAACCAGAGGACCCTGCTTTTACAGAAAGATTTGAGTTGTTTATAGCAGGTGATGAATATGGTAATGCGTATTCAGAGCTTAATGATCCATTCGAACAACGTGCAAGATTCGAGGCTCAAGAGGGTAGACGTAGTGCTGGTGATGATGAGGGTATGAGAATTGATGAAGATTATATCAGAGCTCTCGAATATGCTTTGCCTCCAACTGGTGGTTTAGGAATTGGAATTGACAGATTATGTATGTTGTTAACTGGAAATGATAATATCCGTGACGTACTGCTATTCCCAACAATGAGACCAGTGGGTAAAGAGAAGATTGCTAATTCTGAAACAACAACATCAGCTAGTTTATCAACTTCATCAAGCACATCAAGTTCTGTAACAGAACAAGCTGTAGCAGAGCCAATTGATTTATCAAAAGTCAAGGTAGAGCCTTTGTTTGAGGATTTTGTTGATTTTGAAACTTTCTCAAAATCTGATTTCAGAGTTGTTAAAGTTGTTAATTGCGAAGAAGTACCTAAGAGTAAGAAGCTTTTGAAATTCACACTTAATGATGGTTCAGCTGAAGATAGAATTATTCTAAGTGGAATCAAAAATAATTATAGTACGGAAGAACTTATAGGAAAAACTCTATTAGCAATTACAAACTTACCACCACGCAAAATGATGGGTGAAGAATCTTGTGGAATGATTTTAAGTGCAATTCACGAGTATGATGGCGAAGAAAAACTTAACTTAATAATGTTGGACGATAATATTCCAGCAGGATCAAAGTTATATTAAAAAACACGCTAATTATGAAACTGGGGTTTGTAATGAATCCCAGTTTAATTTTTATAATTGGTTTAATAGAATTATTAAGCTATACAATAAAATCAATTTAAAGAAAAATAAATATTAGATAATCTCAGGCGATAGAAATTAGAAAGTCTATCGTCATTTTTTATTCTAAAAATAAGGACGGAATAACACCAGCAATTCTCTAAAACAAATCATTAAATCATTAATTGTTGGGATATGAAATTTTAAGCCAAATTAAGAAAAATCTCCCGAATATGATATAATATTCGGGAGAAAGGTGGTGCAGAATGAATTCCTATTTAGATCAAATAAAAAACAGAATTAAAAATTTTGATAGTGGAAAAATTTTTATAAACAATGATTTTTTAGATATAGCGGGAAATGAAACTGTCCGTAGAACTTTAAATCAATTAGTTAGTGAAAATAAAATAAAAAGAGTGATTAATGGATTCTATTACAATCCAAGTTACAGTGAATTAATTGGAGAGTACGAAGCAGTATCAATTCACGAGTTGGCACTTGCCATAGCAAGGAA
The DNA here is from genome assembly GCF_002998295.1 of Fastidiosipila sanguinis. Classification (GTDB taxonomy): domain Bacteria; phylum Bacillota; class Clostridia; order Saccharofermentanales; family Fastidiosipilaceae; genus Fastidiosipila; species Fastidiosipila sanguinis. The sequence continues at coordinate 982,675 of NZ_CP027226.1, read as the reverse complement.
ATATAATTGGAATATTGCACCATATAATAGCACAGCCTTAAACTTATTAGGACTTTCAACACAAGTTCCAACTCACTATAAATATATATCTAGTGGAAGATATAAGGAATATAAAATTGGAGATACTACTTTAGAATTTAAAAAAGTAAATCCAGGAGAAATTGCCAACATGTCCTTAAAGACTGCAACAGTTATTCAAGCAATTAAATCTTTGGGCAAAGAAAACATAACTAACGAAGTTATACAAAAGATAAGAGAAAACTTAACTGAAAAAGAAAGAACAGACTTAATGAATGAGTCAAAATCAGTTTCAGCATGGATATATGAAGTAATAAGGGAAATTTGTGAGGGTAAAAATGAATAAGTTTTATATAGAAAACAATGAAGACTTAAAAATTTTAATAGTCAATACTGCAAGAAAGAAAAATATATCTGAAGCAGTTATAGAAAAAGACTATTGGGTTACTTTTATCTTAGATTATTTATTTAATGAAAATAGATGGAAAGAATATTTTACCTTTAAAGGTGGCACATCACTTTCAAAATGTTTTGGACTAATTGAAAGATTTTCTGAAGATATAGATCTAATCTTAGATTGGCGAGTATTAGGATATGAAGAAAAAGAACCATGGTTAGAAAGGTCAAATACCAAGCAAGATAAATTCAATAAAGAAGTTAATGAAAAGACAGAAGTGTTTTTAAGGGATAAATTTTAAAAAAAGTTAGAGCAAGATTTAAAGGATTTTGATTTTGAATTTTCAATAGATACAATAGACCCACAAACGATTCTGTGTAAATATCCTAAAATCTTTGAATCTAATTATTTAACACAAAATATAAGACTTGAAATATGAAGCCTTGCAGCATGGACACCTGCAATTGATGTTAAAATTTCGCCAATAATAGGAGAAGCCTATCCGAATGTATTTAAAGAAAAAACTAATATAAGAACAGTATCAGCAGAGAGGACTTTTTGGGAAAAGGCAACCATACTTCATCACGAAGCAAATAGACCAGAATCTTCTTCTATGCCCCACAGATACGCAAGACATTTTTATGAGCTATATAAAATAGCAAATTCAAATTATAAAAACAAAGCCCTAGAGGATAAAGGTTTATTAAAAAGAGTGATTGAATTTAAAATGAAATTCTACCCTAGAAAGTGGGCAAGGTATGAGGAAGCATTAAATGGTAGATTTAGGTTAGTTCCAAGAGAGTACCGATTCTCTGAAATAGAAAAAGATTATAAGGCTATGGCTGAAATGATTTATGGAGACTATCCAAACTTTGAAGGGATTATAAAAGTTCTTAAAGAACTAGAAAAAGAAATTAATAAGTAATTAGAATTATCCCGAAAATAATACAATATTCGGGAGATGCACTTTTTGAGCGAGAGAGAAATCTTTCGCTTTTTTTATTTATGGAGGTAATAATGAAGTTAGTAATAGCAGAAAAACCAAGTGTAGCAGTTACAATTACAAAGGTAATTGGTGCAAGAACGGAAAAAGAAGATATAAATCGTGAAATTAAAAACAGAATGAACTATTAAAAACAGAGGTAATGAAATAAATAAAATAACATCATAGTTAGCAGGCTTCAAAGATAAGCTAAAAGAATCATATAGGGAATATAAAGACCAGAGTAGAAAGCAAATCAAAAATGAATCAGGACTCTTTAACCTCTATGAATATTTAAGCTTCTACTAAGATGAAATCAGTAAATTAAATACAGAGTCAGAAAATATAAGGGAAATATACAAGGAAATAAATCATATTAAATATGCAGTAGAAGTAGTGAATAAAGAATATGGTATCGACCTATCAATAGAAATTGACAAGGCTATTAAGAGGGGAAAGAAAGGAAGTTTCATAGAAAAGAAAAAAGAGTATAAGCAAGACAGTGATAGCTTTAATAAAAAAGGCAAATTACCAAAGACTATTACGAAAATCAAGAAAGATAAGACCTGGTAAAAACATCTTATCTAAGTTATAATATAACAAATAAAATAAAGACCGTTCCAGGAGGTAATAAGATGAATAAAAGGCAAGAACTAATAGATTAACTCATAAAAGCAAATGAAGATGGAACATACAAAACATATAAAAACACATAAGAAATAAAAGCAATGAACAATGAAGAAATACAGATTATATATTCCAACTTGAAAAACTATCTATCAGACAAAAGAACACACATCTTCCTCCACTAGTAATCTATTTTGCATTAAATAAATCGGTAACAGCTGGAATGACTGTGGATGCAACGAAAGGATAAGGTATAAAATGGATAACAATAGTAAAAATATGATTATACTGCCGGGAACAGCAGCAATGCTTCCCTATCTGACACATGGAAAAAGTAGGGCTATTAATGCTGAAAACAGGACAGGAGAAAAGGGAAAGGGTGGTATGGCAGCCAGCGTTCTCGGAAAATCAAGAAAAGGCAGTCCGTGTTTGAATGATATCCAGCCGGGAGAGACGGTTGTTTTAGGAGAAATAGAAGGTCCGGGAATCATTCATCATATATGGATAACAACGGATAATAAAACGTCAGAAGGAGATTGCTTTGTTCTTAGGGATCTGGTTCTCAGAATGTATTGGGATGGCGAGGAAAATCCATCAGTAGAAGTACCGTTAGGGGATTTTTTCTGTTGTGGATTTGGAAAAGAGTGCTATATCAATTCCAGTCTTATAACAGTTGTTCCATCCAGAGGGTTAAATTCTTATATTCAGATGCCATTTAAAAAGAAAGCAGTTATTACATTAGAAAATCAGCATGCAAATGCAATTCCAGCTTTTTTTTATCAGATTGATTATAATTTATACAATTACCTGCCAGAAGAAACGGAATATTTTCACGCAAGCTGGAGGAGAGAAGCTCTTACCGAGCTGGGAAAAGATTATGTTATTGCAGATGGAATAAAAGGTAGTGGTCATTATATTGGTACATATATAGCATTGTCTACACTTCAAAGATATTGGTGGGGCGAAGGAGAAGTAAAGTTCTATATTGATGGAGATGAACAATATCCAACAATCTGTGGAACCGGAATGGAAGATTATTTTGGAGGTTCCTGGAGTTTTGCCAGACATGAAGACGGAAAAACGATAGAACAGACATATACAACTCCTTTTCTTGGATATCCATTTTATTCAAGGCATGATGATCTGGTAAATAATTTATATCATAATGATGATTGTCCGCCAATGCGCGGTTTTTATCGCTGGCATGTCATGGATCCGGTGTTTTTTGATGAGGAGCTTAAGGTTACTGTGCAACAGATTGGTGTTGGACATAAAGGTTTATTTGAACGTCAGGATGATTTGTCAAGTGTTGCATACTGGTATCAGAAGGAACCACATAATGTTTTTCCAAAGCTTCCTGAGAAAGAAAAAAGATGGCCAAGATAGAAAAGGGAGCAGAAAAATCAATTGATATCGAAAGAAAAAATGCTTCAGGAAATTGATCGGCCCAAATAGTAATTAATCAGAATAAAGAAGAAGTTTCACAGGAAAAATAAGACAGAAATATAACTTTATGGCATAAACGGGATAGATCAATGATCCAATAGTGATTTGTATTGAATTTCTATGATTTTAGTATTAAAATCATAGAAATTTTTATATTCGAGTTGTAATAAAGGATAGTAATAAAGATGTTAGTGCTGAATTCTATACAAAATATGGTGATATAACTTATATAAACGATAAGGATAAAGCTTCAGTTTACAAAATGGAGATTAAAAACGTAAAAAACTGAAACTACAACCACAACCACAACTACTACAACTCCGACGACTACAATAGTACCTACAACCTCAACAACAACGGTAGCCACCACAGCAGAAGAAGCAACTCTTACAACAATGCAAGAGATTAAATCGACCTCGACTCCAATAACACTATCAAAGACAGGAGAAAAGTAAATAACTCTTACTTTGTTGGCTTAGTTTTTATCTCAATAGCAACATTAATTTATGTGGTTCAAAAACGTAGTAAAAGTAATTCTGAGCAAATAGAAGATTAGTCGAGTATTTTGTTAATCAGATAGTAAGAACCTAAAGTTCAAAAGTAGAAGTTAAAGTTTGCTTGGATATATTAATGAGGGATGGCAGTAGCATAAGACATATGTCATCCCTTTCTATTTGTTTAAAGTAAAAAACAAAATTCAATTTGTTATAATAATTTTTTTATTTAATTTACAGAGGAATAAGGCAAAAGAACTTTTACAGTAAAAATGTTTTTATCGTTAGATAATTTCATTATGCCGTCATATTTATCAACTATATTTTCTACATTTTGCAAACCTATTCCTGAACTACCATTTTGACGTTTGGAGCTTAAGAAAGTTCCGTCACGCTTGAATAATTTACCGTTGAAAGAGTTTGAGATTTCTATATATAAAAACTGTTTGCGCTGATGGATTTTTATATCAACTTCTTTTTTTACTGAATTATTTTGAATTCTATTACATGCTTCATGTGAGTTACTAAGTAAATTGCCTAAGAGAATAGATAGCTCGATGTCATCGAAAGGTTGATTTTCAGCCAGCATGGTTGAGATTTCAACTTCTATTCCATCAGCTTCCATTGTGGCTTTATTTTGTTGCAAGATACTATCAATAACATAATTTTTCGTTAGAACAATATTTGTTTTTACTATTGGACTATCAATTAGTTTAGATATATATTCACTTGCAGCTTCAGCTTTATTATTGTTGCAAAGGAAGTAAATGTTTTGTAGGTGCTTCTTTATGTCGTGGTGGAATTTTTGGGCTTCTTCTTCACGGCTGAGGAATTTGGCGGTGTAATTTTTTTCGACTTCTAGTAAATGGTTAGCCATTTGTGATACTTCCATGGTGTCTCGAATAATGTGATATTTATCTAGGTAGAAAAATGCCACTAGCGAGATCGAGGTGAAGAATACTGAGTTGAAATAATAGAACAACCTGAAATTATTGCTAATATCCTTTAAGAATAAAGCGTAGCAGGCAATGCAAATTATAATTAGAATATGTACACTTGAGGAAATTAATTCATAAGCGGTATTGTAGCCTTTGATCCTTAATTTTCTTAGGAAAAGTAGGAAGTTATTCATTAATAAAAATGAAACACAAGCAATGATTTGTGTGCTAGGTGATAATAATGGCAACAAAGCACCAGTATTATTGCTATTTACGATTGTGCTATGAATACCTGCTGCGAAGAAACGACATGCGTACTCAAGCAAAATTAAAATGTTAATTGTATGCAATTTATAACGCAATTGTTCTTCGTAAAATATATGAGCAATGAGCAATGATATTATATATGTTGGCAAAATGGAAGATAAAAGCTTTGCGTTTAAAATATATGTGCAAAATTGAAAAGTGAAAAAAATAAATACGAAAAGTGGGTAAAAATTTATTGTTGAGGCTTTTTTGTATAAAAAGGTGTCTAAGAAGTTTATAAATATATAAGTTTCAAGTGCAGAGACTGCTATATAAATAAGTATGTTTAAAGTGTTAGGCATAATTATCTCCAGTTGTTTTTAATCTTATTAAATAGATTCTAATAAATACATTATATTCCTGAAATTTATAATTGCTAAAAAATAGTTTATAAAAATAATAGAGAATAGATAGAGCAGTATAGAAGTATAAGTTGAATCCGAATTAATTCTGACTGACCAGATCCATGAATTTTTCCATAATCTCTTTGTATCTATATTTTGAAACAGGAATTTCTGTATTATCATCAAGGGTCAAGCTTGTTGCATTGACTTGAGTAACATAGCGCAAATTCACAATAAAGCTCTTATGTACTCTAATTGAGAATTCGTCTTGTAATTCTGATTCAATTTCTGAAATCTTTCCATAAAAACTAAAGGTCTCTTTTTTAGTTACCAAATTAATCTTTTTCAGACTAGATTCGAAATATAGTATTTCGGATAGTTTAATTCTGTGGGCTCCGTCTGTGTTACTAAAGGTGAAAATTTTATTGTTGAACTTTTTACTATCTACAAGTATTGGCTTAACTATTTTTAATAATTCATTTTTATCAACAGGCTTTAATAAATAACGCAAAGCATCCACCTTGTAGCCATCAACTGCGTACTCGTCAGTTACAGTAACAAATATTATATTAACAAGGGGATCAATTTGTCTTATTAATTCAGCAGTTTTTAATCCTGAGATAGGATCCATGAGTAAATCCAGGAAAATTAAATGAAAATTTTTGAATTTATGAGCATTAACGAGGTTATATCCATTATCAAAAACTTTGACATCTACGGGCATATTTTCATCTTTTAGTTCTAATAGATAGCTTTTTAAACGAGAAAGTTCCAGAGGGTCATCATCACATATTCCTATATAGTACATAAAATTATTCAAACCAACCTTTTTAATAAATGAATTCACCAATCTCAATGAATCCGATTATAGCACAATAATGACCGTTTGTGCAATTTGACTAGTAATAGAAATTAAAAGATATATTCTATGGTTATAGAGATTAAAAAACTAATTTCAGGCTTCTGTAAAGAGTTAGATAGGAGGATTAGTTATGGATAATAATAAACAGAATGAAGTTCCTGAAGCAGGTATGCAGAAGACCTTGTCTTTGTGGAATTTCTTCACAATCGGCTTCGGTGCGATAATTGGTACGGGCTGGGTATTGCTAGTTGGTGATTGGATGATTCTTGGTGGTGGTCCAGTTCAAGCTATGATAGCCTTTATGATAGGTGCAATATTCTTGCTACCAATTGGTGCAGTTTTCGGAGAATTAACAGCAGCGATACCTGTATCAGGTGGTATTGTTGAATATGTAGATAGAACTTTCGGTCACAATATGTCATATGTAACTGGATGGTTCTTAGCTTTAGGTAATGGTATTCTTTGCCCTTGGGAAGCAATAGCTATCTCAACATTGATATCAGAATTGTTCGCTGAATTACCTGGTTTAGGTTGGTTAAATTCAGTTAAGCTTTATACAATTTTAGGCGCAGATGTATACCTATACCCAACATTAATTTCATTGGCAGTAGCTGTTTACGTTATTAGCTTAAACTTCCGTGGAGCATCATCAGCAGCTAAATTGCAATCATTCTTAACAAAAGCTTTATTAACAGGTATGTTAATTGCTATGGTCGTTTCTTTCATCAAAGGTACTCCAAAAAATATTTTGCCTACATTTGAGCAAGTACAAGGCCCTGTTACAAGTACAAGTGCAAATAACATGTTCCAAGGTATTATTTCAGTTTTAGTTATGACTCCATTCTTCTACGCAGGTTTTGACACTATACCTCAACAAGCAGAAGAAGCTTCAGCTGATTTAGACTGGCAAAAATTCGGTAGAATTATTTCAGCAGCTTTATTAGCATCTGGTGTATTCTACATGATTTGTATTTACTCATTCGGTACCATTATTCCATGGTCAAAATTTATTGAGAATTCAGTTCCAGCTTTAGCAGTATTGAAACGAATTAATATGATTCTATACGTTGTAATGTTAGTAATCGGTACTTTAGGACCTATGGGACCTATGAACTCATTCTATGGTGCAACTTCTAGAATAATGTTAGCTATGGGAAGAAAAGGTCAATTACCTGAATCATTTAGTGAATTAGACGCAAATGGTTCACCAAGAATGGCAAATATTGTTATGGCAGTCTTGACATTAGTAGGACCATTCTTAGGTAAGAAGATGTTAGTTCCATTGACAAACGTTTCAGCATTAGCATTTATTTTCTCATGTACTATGGTTTGCTTCGCATGTTTGAAGATGCGTAGAACCGAACCAGATTTGCCAAGACCATACAAAGTACCTGGTGGAAAAGTTGGTATATCTCTTGGTTGTTTAGCAGGTTTAATAGTTGTAGGTTTACTAGTAATTCCTGGAAGCCCAGCAGCTCTAAACTTAGTTGAGTGGTCAATAGTTGGTGCATGGTTGCTAGTTGGACTAATACTTATGTTCATTAGCAAATCTAAGAAAAAAGCATAAAAGTATAAGCAATAAAAAAAGAGAGTTATTACTGTCGATTCTAATTACAAGAAGCCAATCATAGATTAATGAAAATTAGTTTATATAAAGAATTAGAAGTTAAACGGTAAGAAAAGTTTAACCAGGTTATAGGGCAAGACTTATAACAAAATAACAAAGAAAATAACTTATAACAAAGAAACAAAGTTATTAACAAAAAATGCAAAAAGTTAAAAATAATAGGAGGGAATTATTATGAAAAAACTTGCATTAGTAAACGCAACATTGATAGACGGTTATAGCGATGATGCTATAGAAAATTCTTTAGTCCTAATCGACGAAGAAGGTAAAATAGAGTATGCAGGAGCTAAAAAAGATTTTGATAGCTCATATGAGACCAAAGATTTAACAGGCAAAACAATTATGCCAGGTTTAATCGACTCTCACTTGCACTTCTCAGGAAACCAAACTGATGACGATACAGATTGGGTACTAGAACATCCAATTCAAAAAACTGTTGTTGCTGTACAACAAGCTCATGACTGTTTGGAAAGAGGTATCACAGCTTGTGGTGAAATCAGCCGTTCCGGTATCTACATTAGAGATATGATTGAACAAGGCGTTATGGAAGGACCTCGTGTTGTTGCTACAGGTTTAGGTCTATGTCGTACAGGTGGTCACGGTGACTCACACAAACTTCCATCAGAATATAATAACTGGTCACACCCATGGGCAGAAAGAGTTGATGGACCTTGGGAAATCAGAAAAGCTATTAGAAGAAGATGTCGTGAAAATGCTGACGCTATTAAGATTTGGTCTACAGGTGGTGGTATCTGGAGATATGACCAAAAATTAACACAACACTACTCATACGAAGAAATTAAAGCAGCAGTTGATGAAGGTAAACTATCAGGAATCCCAGTATGGAGTCACGCAGAAGGTTACGGCGGAGCTCTAGATTCAGCTAAAGCTGGTGTTCACCTAATTATTCACGGACAAACATTAAATGATGAATGTCTAGAATACATGAAGAAGAATGGTACATACTTCTGTCCAACAGCTCAATTCTTGAGCGAATGGTTCAAGACATACGAACCTCCTTACATTCCAGAAGTTCACGATAAATATGAAGGTGATACAGTAGCAGAGAAAGAATTACAACGTTGCTACGAAAACCTACGTAAAGCTGTTGATAAAGGTATTCAATTGGTTACAGGTTCAGACTCATTCTGTTCAAGCTTAACTCCTTATGGATCAACATTGATCGGTGAGCTATATACTTGGGTAGAAAAAGTTAAATTGCCAGTCATGTACACAATTCAAGGTGCTACAAAACGTGGTGCAGAAATGCTACAAATTGACGATATTACAGGTACATTGGAACCAGGTAAATTTGCTGACTTACTAGTACTATCTGCTAACCCAATGGAAAACATCCGTAACTTAACAGTTGAAAATATGGAAATTATCATGAAGGGCGGAAAAGAAATAGCTCATTAATGAATAGAAGTATTTCATACTAATAATCAAAACTCTTTTACCACATTGTAGATATTTTTATCTACAATGTGGATATATATAAGGTAGGACACTATGCATCCACTAGCTAAATTTTTCTTATTCTTTTTAGGTTCTTTTGCATTCATGTCTGTTTTAAGTTTCATAATTAAATTTCTTTTTTAAGTTTTTATAAATCAAAAAATAGAACCACCTATGATAGAGAAAAATACACATTGATAATTGAAAAGAACTTAGTCTACAGAATTACACAAACATTCGTTAGATTGTTGGTATTAGTTATAGTTTTATTTGTATTACGAGAGGATAAATTATCCATTCTGGGAGTAGGTGCAGGTGTTATTTTAAGTAGCAAATTGCAGATGATTTATTATTTGCGTTTGGTGAAAAAAGATTTATCAAGTTCGAGTATGGATGAAGTTAGTGTGGAGGTGGAAAATTAATGGATTTTACCAACTTAATTCTTACTATTAATATTCCAGGCTACATAACTACAATGGTAGTAATTTCTATTATCTTAATCATCGTTGCATGGTTAATTGGTAGAAAAATTACAGTATATGGAATTGGAAAAGCTCAAGCCGTTGCTGAAATGGGTACCGAAATGTTGATGAACCTTGTAGAAGACATTATGGGTAGTCGTAAAAAGATGTTGAAATATACGCCTTACTTAGCTTCCATGTTTTTATTTATCATAGTAGCTAACTATTCTGGAATGGTTCCAGGAGCAGGAACGTTCTCTCAATTTACAGCTCCAACATCAACACTTACAGTTACACTAAGCTTAGGAATATCAGCTTTGATTATGACTATTACATTTGCTATCAAAGCTAAAGGAACAAAAGCTTTTTTAAGAAGTTTTATCGAACCATATGCAATAGTTTTACCACTGAATATTATTGATGAAGTGACAAAACCAGTTTCATTAGGTTTAAGGTTATTCGGTAGTATTATTGCAGAAGAAATTTTAATAGCAGCAGTTTACAATATTATGCCTTGGATTGCACCAATACCATTTTATTTTATTAGTGTGTTCTTTGGAGCATTACAAGCATTTATTTTTACAGTCTTGACCTCAATTTATATCAGTGGGGCCACATCAGAAGAATAATAAAAATTGAAACTTATGTTTAAGTAATTACCGACATAAGTGAAAGGAATCAATATGAGTGAGAATGCAATTTTTGCAATAAGTACAGCTATAACAATGTCATTATCTATATTAACTCCAGCAATAGCTCAAGCAATTACCGCTAAGCAAGCGTTTGACACTATTGCAAGACAACCAGAAAAAGCTAGTGATGTTAGAACTATGCTAATTTTAGCTTTAGCATTTATGGAAGCTTTGACAATATATGGTTTGTTGATTAGTTTCATGCTAATTGGAAATATATCATAGATTTTGCTGACAATTAGTGAAGTCTGAAAGGAGTTTCGTATGTTACATATAGAACCGCAATATATACCAATAGTAGTAATCAACTTTCTAATTGTTGTTTTTATATTAGCCAAGTTCTTATTTAAACCATTGGTTAAAGCTATTCAAGAAAGACAAGATTCAGTAGAAGACATAAATAAAAAGATTAATGAAGAAAAGAAAAAATTAACAGAGTTACAGAGTGAATACAAAGATTTTGAAGAGTGCTTTAATCTAAGAAAAAAAGATAATGAAGCTGAAATAAATAAAGCAGCTGAAAAATATCGCCAAGAGAAGTTAGACGAAATAAATGCAGACTTAAAGAAGAAGGAAGCTGAAGTTTTGGAGGAATTGAGAAAAGAGCGTATTTATACAGCTAAACAATTCCAAGATGATTTTGTTGAATTATCTACTAGTCTTGCAGAGAAAGTAATCAATAGAGCACTGTCAGAAGAAGAAAAAAGTAATTCTATAGATCTTTTCCTGGAGTCTTTGGAAGAAAGTAGTATTTCAAAGATAAATAATAAGGACTAGGGTATGGGGGAATGACAATGATAGAAGAGAATAAAGATATTTTTATTGATCAAGTTGAAATTGTCTCTGCAGTTGCTTTTACCCAAGACCAGAAGAATAGATTGGAAAAAGTTATGATAGCAAAGTTACCATACAAGGAATTAGAGTTTTTCTATAAAGTTGATCCAGACATAATAAGTGGAGTAATTATAAATAGTGCAGACTTTATCTTGGATTCTAGTTATCGTAAATATATGCAAGATTTATTTAAAGAAGCTTTTGCAGACTCTCAGTACAAATAGGTGCGAGGTGAATTATGCGTGAAAATGCAAATAAAACAGGTTCAGAATTTGAAAATATAATTGAAGATAGTAAGAATAAATCTCAAGACCTGTCAGAGTTTTCTTATATGAATAAAGATGAAGAAACCCTCTCACGTGAAAGTAGGTTTACAGACGTATTAGGAAAAATAAAATCCTACAAAAAAAATACTGATATCATGCAAAATTTTGAAGAAACGGGTACAGTACTTAGTCTGGGAGATGGGATTGTTATAGTATCTGGTCTACAAGATTGTATGCTAAATGAAATTTTGAAATTCTCTGACGGTACACTAGGAATAGCGCTTAACTTAAACAAAGACACAGTTGGTGTTGTTATTCCAGGAGATTATTTGCAAATTACAGCTGGAAGTAAAGTAAAGAGAACCGGTCGTTTGCTCGAAGTACCTGTTGGAGAAGAGTTGTTAGGTAGGGTCTTGAATCCTCTAGGAAGAAGCTTAGACGGTAAAGCAGAGTTAGAATTAAAAGAATTTAGAAATGTCGAGTCTCCTGCTCCAGGTGTTATGGATAGAAAAGAGGTCAAGCGTCCTATGCAAACTGGAATTATTGCTATAGATGCATTAGTTCCTATAGGTAGAGGACAAAGAGAGTTGATCATTGGTGATCGTAAGACAGGCAAGACTACAATAGCAATTGATACAATCATCAATCAAAAAGATAAAAATGTAATTTGTATTTATGTAGCTATAGGTCAAAAAGAATCATCAGTTAAAGCAGTTTATGAAACCTTAGAAGAAAATGGCGCAATGGATTATACATTTATTGTTATGGCTGCAGCTGGTGATCCAACAGCAATGCAATATATAGCTCCATATGCAGCTTGTGCTATGGGTGAGTACTTTATGTACTCAGGCAGGGATGTCTTGATCATCTATGATGATTTGAGTAAACACGCTGTTGCTTATAGAGAACTGTCTTTGCTACTTAGAAGACCACCAGGTCGAGAAGCGTATCCAGGAGATGTTTTCTATCTCCATTCAAGATTGCTAGAACGAGCTGCATGTTTAAACGATAGTGTTGGCGGAGGTTCAATGACTGCTCTTCCAATCATAGAAACACAGTATGGTGACGTATCTGCATATATTCCAACAAATGTTATTTCAATTACAGATGGACAGATTTTCTTAGATGGGGATATGTTTAAAGATGGCCAAAGACCTGCTGTTAACGCAGGAACCTCTGTTTCCAGGGTTGGTGGTTCAGCACAATTGAAACCAATGAAGCAAGTCGCAGGTCAATTGAGAATGAAATTAGCTCAGTATAGAGAGTTAAAAGAATTCGCTAATTTTGGTTCAGACCTGGATGCTGATACAACTAGAAACCTGAAGATGGGTGATATACTCATGCAAACTCTGGTACAAAAACCACACCAAGTTTTCTCTGTTGCAGAACAAGTAATTATGATTTATGCAGCACAGAATAAGTACTTGGATGATTTTGAACAAACAGAAATTTCCACAGTTACAAAAATGCTTAGAGAGATCTTAAATACAGAGTTCAAAGAGATGTGCCAAAGAATAAACTCAGGCGAAAAGATAGTGGACGATCTTCAAATTGAAGTGAAATCAGCACTAGATCAGATTTTTGAAAGAATAAGATATCAAATAGAAAATTAATAATTAGCTAATTGGTATTTTGTCAAAGACTATATGAGGTAATTTATGAAAGAAAATTATCGCAGTATTAGAAATCGTATAAAGAGCATGCAGAGTACATTGCATACTACTAGTGCTATGAAAGCTGCTGCTGGAGCTAAGCTGAAGAAGATTCAGGGTCAAGCTCTAAGAAGTAAAGGTTTCATGGATCTGGTGCGAGTGTTTATGGAAGATTTGCTCAAGGTGCAAAAGTCTGAAATGAATATAAGCGAAAAGATGCAAGATATTATTACCTCTCATGCAGATATCAAAAAAATAGGGGTACTTGTCCTGGGCTCTGATCGTGGTTTAGCTGGTAATTATAACAATCTCATAGAGAATAAAATTAATGAAGTATATTCGGATAAAAAAGAGTCTGGTAAGGAAGTTTTCTTTTTGCCAGTAGGAAAAAGAGTAGAAAAAGTATTGAAGAAAAAAGGTCATTTGACTTTAGAAATACATGATGTAGCAGATTTTCCAACTGAAGCAGACTCCGAAAAAATTAATACTCAACTATTGGATTATTATTTGTCAGGAGAATTAGATGAAATTTATATATTAAGTTTTAGATTCTATTCTGCTAGCAAACAAGAAGTTGAGTGTGAGAAATATTTGCCATTTTCTTTTGATTTTGAGTCGAAGAATATTGCTAAAGTGACAAGAGCAGACAGAGTAGATAGGGATCCGGATTTTGGTATAACAGAATTTGATCCACAGGCTGAAGATATTTTAGAGAAGTTATTTGAATTATACTTATCTACTTTTATTAGGCAGATCCTACTCGAGAGCAAGGCAAGCGAACACTTATTCCGTATGAATGCAATGTCAAAGGCTGCAGAGAACGTAGAAGAGTTGTTGGAAGACTTGAGGATTAAATTTAATCAGAGTCGTCAAGCACGTATTACCTCAGAGATGATTGACATTATTAATGCTTCTAGGGATGAGTAGTTAAATATTGAATTTAATAAATAAATATAGATCTAAAAAATGCTAAAAAATATTAGACAGCGTAAAAAAGATCTAAAACGTTAGGAGGTCCTACAAAGTTATGGCAGAGAATATGGTAAATAAGCAGAATGAAGAAAAAACTACTGCCTCAAATTTTGAAGATATAAATATTGGTGTTATAACTCAAGTAATCGGACCAGTAGTAGATGTTGAGTTTGCATCCGGTTATATGCCTGATGTTTACGAAGCAATTGAGGTTATAAACCCTGTTACAAAAACAAAAGTAGTCTTGGAGGTTGCACAGCAGACCGGTATAAATATTGCTAGAACTATAGCATTAAACTCTACAAATGGTCTAGCAAGAGGACTAAAAGCAAAAGCTACAGGTGATACTGTAAAAGTCCCAGTCGGTTCTGAGACATTAGGACGTATGTTCAATCTATTGGGAGAACCTATAGATAACAAAGGGCCAGTTGACGCAAAAGCAAGTGCGCCAATACATAGAGCAGTTCCAAAATTTGTCGAACAAAAACCAGTTGATGAAATCCTAGAAACCGGTATTAAAGTTATAGATTTACTTACCCCATATCCAAAAGGTGGTAAAGTCGGACTATTCGGTGGTGCAGGTGTTGGTAAAACAGTTCTAATTATGGAACTAATCCGTAATATAGCTTATGAACATGGTGGATACTCAGTTTTCACAGGTGTTGGAGAGAGAACCCGTGAAGGTAATGACTTGTATTTCGAGATGAAAGAATCTGATGTTCTGGACAAAACCGTATTGGTCTATGGTCAAATGAATGAACCACCAGGAGCACGTCTAAGAGTAGGTCTATCCGGTCTGACAATGGCAGAACATTTCCGTGATGTTGAGAAGAAAGATGTCTTATTATTTATCGATAATATTTTCCGTTTCTCACAAGCAGGTTCAGAGGTTTCAGCATTGCTAGGACGTATGCCTTCTGCAGTTGGATATCAACCAAACTTAGCACAAGAAATGGGTGAGTTGCAAGAGCGAATCACTTCAACAGACAAAGGTTCTATTACCTCAGTCCAAGCAGTCTATGTTCCTGCTGACGACTTGAGTGACCCAGCTCCTGCGACAACTTTTGCCCACTTGGATACATCAGTTGTTCTTTCTCGTTCAATTGCAGACTTAGGTATTTATCCTGCAGTTGATCCATTGGAATCTAACTCATCTTTGATGAATCCAAATGTAATAGGCGAAGGACACTATGAAATAGCTCAGTCCGTTATTAAAGTCATTCAGAAATATCAAGAACTACAAGACATTATAGCTATTCTAGGTATTGATGAACTTTCAGATGAGGACAAAGAAATCATATATAGAGCTAGAAAGATTCAAAGATTCTTATCACAACCATTACACGTCGCTGAGAAATTTAATAATGTCCCAGGTCAATATGTTCCATTAAATGAGACATTACGTGGATTTAAGATGATTTTATCAGGTGAGCTTGATGATGTGCCAGAGTCTTGTTTCTACACCAAGGGTACTATAGATGATGTTATTGCAGCTGCCAAAGAATTAGAGGTGTCTGATGAGTGAAGATAAACTTTTTGAATTTGAGATTATTGCAGCAAGTGGCGAGCAAGTTAGTCTGAAAACTAGCTATATGCAAATTCATTGTGAGAGTGGCTGGCGTGGAATTATGAAGAACAACGGTCCTCTGTACGCCTTATTAGATCATGAGAATATGTATTATGATGATGAGAGAGGAGTGAGGAAGTTTATAAATATCAACGGTGGCGTGTTGCGAGTTAAATCTGGAAAAGTTGAAATTTTGACTAAAGACTTTGAACTTCTAAGTGAGGCTGTTACTGCATAGGAGTATGATTTAAATTATTTACATGTTTTTGGTTTAAGCCGTAGAGGAAATCCCTTCTGCGGCTTTGTTGTAATTTGTATTTAACGTAGGTGATGAAAAAACAGAAAATAAGCATATTAGTAAAATTTATACAAAGTGTTAATTTGGTAACTTTTTAATGAATATGAGATTTTTTGCAATATGTTTTCACATAAATTAGATAATTGATTTAAAATAATACTAAGTTGATCAATTTAGATTAACCAATATTTAGACTAGGAGGTCTATTATGAGCGTAGATATTAAAAAAGTAGCAGAAGATTTATTCAATGTTGTAGCAAGCAATGATGAATTGAGAGAAGGTTTCTTGAAAGACCCAATTGGTACAATCAAGAATAATGTAAAAGAAGCAATTTCAGAAGAAGATGCTAAAAAAATTGCAGAAGAAATTAAAAAGAAATTGGATAGCGGTTTGGACTTAGGTACAGGTGCAGCTGCAGCAGCTCTTGGAAATGCAAACGACGCATTAGGTAATATTTTCCCAGGTGCAGGTAATTAGTTTTAATTAGGAATTTGCATAAAAAATAAATTAATGTGAATCGAACCTCTTTACTGAAATTCAGTAGAGAGGTTTTTTATTGAGTTATAATATAGGTATAGAGATAATCAACGAAATTGCGCAAAAAAAAGATATTTAGAAAGATAGGTAAATTTTATGAGCAAGAGTGAGAAAGTGAAATTACTTAAACCATCCTTAGATTATGATCAGGAGATAATGGCCTTTAGAGAAGAGTTTTTGGAGCATGGTGGAAGCATGGATGGTTGTGGGGAATTAATCAGCTGTGAAACAACTAACGAATGGCTTGAAGAAATTGAGAGTTTAACTAGTGCTGAAACTTGTCCAGATGGATATGTGCCAGCAACTCAATTTATATGCGTTAGAGAAGCTGATAATAAGCTTGTAGGAGTAATTCAAGTCCGTCATTATTTTAATGATTTTCTCGAGAAATTTGGAGGTCATATAGGTTACTCTGTCAGACCTTCAGAACGCAGAAAAGGTTATGCCACAGAAATGCTAGGATTGATTTTGCCTTACTGTAAGGAGCTCGGATTAAATAAGGTTCTAGTAACTTGCCTAGAAGATAATGAAGCTAGTAGGAAAGTTATTAAAAAGAATGGTGGAATCTATGAAACGACTGTTTATGAGCCTAGTCGCAAAGCTAATATAGAGAGGTATTGGATAAGCTTGTAGTTCATATTGTTGGTGCGGAAGATAGGTAGATATCTTATGTACTATTTGTTGTATGGAGGTGTAGGAATGAATCTGAAGAGACCGAAAACGATAAAGAGAGTTTCATTGGTATTAGTTTTATCATTTTTTGTTTTATTACTGTCTGCTTGTGATAGAAATAGTGCAAATTATATTATTGATAATAAGCCAAAGATTGAAGGTATTGTGGAAGAAATTAATGAAAATACAATTCTGATAGAGAATGAAACCGGTAAATACTTAGTATCTTTGGACATCAAGAATAAAGATAGCATGACAGATTTCTTCATTGGTGATGTTGTCTATGTATATTATGATGGAGCAATTTTGGAGACTTATCCAGCGCAGATAAATAATGCTCTGTTCATAGCATTAAAAACACCTTCTAAGGATAGACCTCAGAGGGATTAGGTGTAGGTTGCATTCTTTTTTTGAAATGGGTAAAAATAAAAGCTATTAAAATTTTTAACGAGATGGATAATTAAAAATATCAAATCTTGGGAGTTAGAAATGTCAAATCTTGGCAGTTGAAAACGTCAAATCTTGGCAGTCGGAAATGCCAAATCTTGGCAGTTGAAAACGTCAAATCTTGGCAGTTGGTAATAACCAAACACTAAATCCTAATGCCAAAATTAAGCTTTTACCTTATAATGAACTTAATGTGGAATGCTAAAGTTAATAACCCTTAGATAATAACTAACAAAAAATATCGTATTCCATTATCATTATTAAGAGGTGAAAATATGCTGACTGGTGAATTGAGAAAGCAAGTAGATGCAATCTGGGAGACACTCTGGAACGAGGGGAGCTCTAATCCCTTAACTAATATTGAACAAATAACTTATTTAATTTTCATGAAGAGCCTAGACCAGACAGAACTAGGTAAGGAACAAGATGCGAATCTTCTTGGTTTCGAGCATGTTTCAATATTTCCTAATGATAAGCCTGAGTATCGTTGGCATGTGTTTAAGAATTTAGAAGCTACTGAGCTATTTACCTTAATGCAGCAGGAGATTTTCCCTTTTATTAAAAGTCTGCAAGGTGATGACGGCGAGACATCTTTTTCTCGTTATATGAAAGATGCGATTTTCCAAATCAATAAACCTAGTACTTTGCAAAAAGTGGTTGAAGCTGTAGATAAGCTTCCAACTGATGATAGAGATATGCAAGGCGACATTTATGAGTATCTTCTCTCACAATTACAGCAGTCTGGTACTAATGGTCAGTTTAGAACTCCAAGACATATTATAAATATGATGGTTGACCTAGTTCAGCCTACTCCTGAAGATTCTATATGTGACCCTGCTATGGGGTTTCGTGTCATAATAGTGATAGAGGCAAATAGTTATGTAAATACAAGGAGTTCAAGACTTCTACCAAAGTTTAAAGCTCAAAAAATAAATAGTTGGTGTGCTGCTTAGAGTATCCATTTTAACAATGGGTATTGTAAATAGCATACCAATATAAATAAAGATTATAAATTTTATAAGGAGGATGTATGGATTGTATAGAAGCTCATAAGTATTCTTTTGCAAATAAAACTATGCTTAAAAATGAAAAGAAGTGTGGTTGTTTTTATTGTTGTAAAATCTTTTCTCCAAGTGAAATAGAAGATTGGTGTGAAGATGAACCAGATTGGACAGCTATTTGTCCATATTGTGGGATTGACTCTGTGATAGGAGAATCTATTGGATATCCACTAACAAAAGAGTCGTTAGAAAAAATGCACAAAGAATGGTTTTAGTAAAAATTTAATATGTAAATTTTAGACGATAGAAAGTAATAATTCTGTCGTCTTTTTTATTTCACAGAAAGGAGGTAAAGATGAATTTTGATTATTTCTATAATAGGCAATCTGAGATGTATAACTTCATTAGGTTACCTATGGTATTAATGGAAGATGAGATTTTTGAGAGCATTTCTATTGAAGCAAAAGTTTTGTATTCATATATGCTTAATCGAATGGGTCTTTCATATAAAAATGGCTGGATAGATGAAGATGGAAAAGTCTTTATTTACTACACAATTGAAAGTATAAAAGAGCAATTTAATTGTGCCAGTGAAAAAGCAAATAAATTAATATCCGAGCTTGATATTAAATCAGGAATAGGACTGATTGAAAAGAAAAGACAAGGACTGGGAAAGCCTAACAGAATTTATGTTAAAGACTTTATGAGCATATTTAATAATATGGAATTAAAAAATCAAGAAGTTCGAAAAACAAAATTCCAGAAGTTCGATAATCGAAATTCAAGAGATTCGAATATAGAAAGTCAAGATTTTCGAAAATCGGAAGGTAACTATAACAATATTAGTAATAATGAGTTAAGAAATAATGATTTTAATAAAGGGCAAAAACCTTATGGAATATATAAAAACATATTTTTGACTGATGAGGAATACAAGGACTTAACAAATGAGTTGGGAAGTAGAATTAATGAGTACATTGATAGGTTGTCGTCATATATGAAAGCAAATAACAGAGATTATCAAGATCACAAGGCAACGATAATCAATTGGTATCTTAATGATCAGGCGAAAAGCATTAATGACAACTCAACAAGAAAAATGAATTACGATATAGGAGAGAGTTTATGAAGAACTTAAAAGATTTTGTATTAAGAGACAATGATATTGAAAGAAATGGGCATATCTATTGCAAGATATGTGGTAAAAGAGTCGATGGAGAATTACTTGACCTTGGATTTACAAAGTTTATTCCAAGAATTAAATGTGAATGTGAAATAAAAAGAGATAAGGAAAATGCAGAAAGAGAAATATTAACGAGAATATCATCGCTAAAAAGAGATTGTTTTTCATCGCCAAACCAACATCAATATACTTTTGAGAGATTCTTAAACGAAAAAGGTCAAGCTTACAAGGTTGCTTACAATTATGCTAAAAGTTTTGAACAAATGAAGGAAGACAATGTTGGACTTTTATTTTATGGAGATGTTGGCAGTGGAAAGACTTATCTTGCTTGTTCTATTGCAAATGAATTAATTGAAAGAGAACAAGTTAAAGTTAAGATTATGAATTTATCTCAGGTTATAAACCAAATACAAAAATCAGCATTTAAGCTAGATTCAAATGAAATTATAAGTAACCTCTCTAATATTCCATTGTTAATCTTAGATGACCTTGGAATTGAAAGGGATACATCTTATGCAAGAGAACAAGTATATAACATTATAAATTCAAGATACTTAAAGAGTAGGCCGACAATTTTTACTACAAACTTATCATTGGAAATTATTCAAAATCCTAATATTGAACTTGAGTATCAGAGGATATATTCAAGAATACTTGAAATGACAATACCAGTTAAAGTTACGGGAGAAGATTTTAGAAGAAAAATTCATCAAGAGA
Source organism: Fastidiosipila sanguinis (assembly GCF_002998295.1). Lineage (GTDB taxonomy): Bacteria > Bacillota > Clostridia > Saccharofermentanales > Fastidiosipilaceae > Fastidiosipila > Fastidiosipila sanguinis. Next base: position 961,876 of record NZ_CP027226.1, on the reverse strand, counting down.
AGTTAAGAAAATACAAAGAGTTACTTTTATATGGAGGTGGAATAGATGATTAATGAAGAAGTATCTAGGGCAAGTCTTAATCTTGAAGTAAGGCTTGCAAAAGCAACAAGTAAAGCAATTCTTGATGCCTTAAAGAAAGTACACAAGCAAATAGAAGAACAAGGAGGCTTGAAAAATGTAATAAAAAATAACGGAGAAGAAGTAAAGCTAAAGGATATGGTTAAAAAGGGGCAGTTAGAAGAAATTAATCTAAAAGATCCTGAGTTAAAAGAACTAAAGAAAATTTTAAATAAACACGGAGTGAAGTTTTCTGTTATGAAAGATAAGGAAACTGGTAACCATTCTGTGTTTTTTCAATCTAAGGATATAAAAGTAATGGAACATGCCTTTAAAAAAGCAGTTAAGGGTTCTGAAAGAAAGGCCGATAGAAAAGATTCAATAACGAAGACAATAAATAAGTTTAAAGATATGGCTAAGGACACCATTAGTAAAGATAAAGTTAAAAATAAACATAAGGAGCAAAGCTTATGATAAGTAATTTAAAAACATTTGAAAATAAGAATTTTGGGAAACTCACTGTTATTGAAAAAGATGGTGAGTTTTTCTTTATAGCAAATGAAGTAGCAACTATGCTAGGATATGTCAATCCCAGAAAAGCTATTTATGACCATGTAGACGAAGAAGATAAGGGTGTAACGAAATGGAACACCCCTGGAGGAATACAGAATATTTCAATAATTAACGAATCAGGATTGTATTCACTTATCCTCTCATCAAAACTACCACAAGCAAAAATATTCAAAGCTTGGGTAACTAGAGAAGTCTTACCAAGTATTAGAAAAAATGGAGGATATATAGTAGGGCAAGAAAAGAAAACTAATGAAGAGTTACTTGCAGATGCAATTCTGGTAGCCAATAGAATTATTGCCGAAAGAGAAGAAGAGATTGAAGAATTAAGACTAAAGGCAGACTATTATGACAAATTAGTAGATTACAACCTACTTACAAACTTTAGAAATACTGCCAAAGAATTAGGAATACCACAAAATCAATTTATAAGTTTTCTAATGGATAAGGGACTAATTTACAGAGATAAGAAAAAGAAACTCTTACCTTATGCAGATAAGAACAAAGGATATTTTGAAGTAAAAGAATGGGTTGATCCACTAGGTACACTTGTAGGAATACAAACATTTATAACACCAAAGGGAAGACACTACCTACTAATTTTATTAGATAGTGAAGGTTTCTACGATGAATAAGGTATTAGAAGCCATTCTTTCTGATATTAAAAATCTAATTAAAATAGACAACCCAAAGAAATTTATATTATCAAACATTCCTTATATATCCTTTTTCTACATTGGAAATATCTTTTCTAAGCACATAAATTCTTATGTTGGAGGAGATATTATTGATAGAATAATGGTGGGAATTTCTGATATAGGAACTTTATCCTATATACCAAGTCTTAATCCAAGGGACTTTTTAGTAGGTATTTCAGTTGCTGGTCTTGTTAAGCTAATTGTTTATAGCAAAGGAAAAAATAAAAAGAAATATAGGCAAGGTAAAGAGTATGGATCTGCAAGATGGGGAGAAAGCAAGGATATTGCTCCATATATTGACCCAAAGTTTGAAAATAATGTACTAATAACTAATACCGAAAGACTAACAATGAACTCAAGACCTAAAAATCCTAAATACGCTAGAAATAAAAATGTATTAGTAATAGGTGGTTCTGGATCAGGTAAAACAAGATTTTATGTAAAGCCAAATCTAATGCAAATGCACTCTTCCTATGTAGTAACAGACCCTAAAGGCACGCTTGTGTTAGAGTGCGGGAAAATGCTTTATGAAAATGGATACGACATAAAGATATTAAACACAATAAACTTTAAAAAATCCATGAAATACAATCCCTTTTCTTATCTTCGATCAGAAAAAGATATTTTAAAGCTTGTCCAAACTATAATTGCTAACACCAAGGGAGATGGAGAAAAGGCAGGAGAAGATTTCTGGGTAAAGGCTGAAAAGCTCTATTACACTGCCCTCATCGGTTATATATATTATGAAGCACCAGAAGAAGAAAAGAATTTTAAGACACTTTTGGATATGATTGACGCAAGTGAAGTCAGAGAAGATGACGAAACCTATATGAACCCAATTGATAGGCTTTTTGAAGCTCTTGAAAAGAAAGACCCAAGTCATTTTGCAGTTAAGCAATATAAGAAATATAAACTAGCAGCTGGAGTAATAGAATTAAGGAGAACACTTAATCACTGTTTTAGTGAAATATGTACTTCTTAATTCTTTTTTATTTAAGAAATTAAGAGGAAGGAGGAAAAAGTGAGGAATTTTGAAAAGATAACAGCACTCTATGAGAGATTAAGTCGAGATGATGAACTTGAAGGAGAAAGTAACTCAATCGTTAATCAAAAGAAAATCCTTGAAGAATATGCAAGTAAGAATAATTTAACCAACATCATCCATTTTACAGATGACGGAATAAGCGGGACACAGTTTGACAGACCGGGATTTATGGCAATGATGAACGGAGTCAATCAAGGAAATATTGGTTGTATCATTGTAAAAGATATGAGCAGACTTGGCAGAGATTATCTCAAAGTTGGTCAATGTATGGAGATACTAAGACAAAAGGGCGTAAGACTAATCGCTATCAATGATAATGTAGATAGTTTTTACAGAGAAGATGATTTTACTCCCTTTAGAAATATCATGAATGAATGGTATGCAAGAGATACATCAAGAAAAATACAATCGACTTTCAGGTCAAAAGGCGAAAGTGGGAAACATACTGCAAGCACACCGCCTTATGGCTATATCAAAGATGAAAAAGATAAAAACAAATGGATTGTAGATGAAAAAGCAGCCGAGATAGTAAGACGAATATTTAATCTTACAATGGACGGAGCAGGACCATACAAAATAGCAAAGATACTGGAAGCGGACAAGATAGATATACCCGCTTATCATCAGCAAAAAATGGGATATGGATTACATCAAAGCAAAAACTTTGAACATCCCTATCGTTGGTGCAGCTCAACAATAGCAAGCATTTTAAAGAAACAGGAATACTTGGGGCATACAGTCAATTTCAAAACAAGAAAGCACTTCAAGGACAAGAAAAGCAAATATGTATCCGAGGATAACTGGCTTATTTTTGAAAATACACACGAGCCAATCATAGACCAAGAAACCTTTGATAATGTGCAAAGGATAAGAGGAAATGTAAAAAGGTATCCTGACGGTTGGGGAGAATATCACCCACTCACAGGACTAATGTATTGTGCAGATTGTGGGAGCAAGATGTATGTTCATAGAACAAGCAATTATAAGAATATTCCCTATTACACTTGCAGTGCCTATACTAAAACACCATGTGGCACACTTTGTCCATCAGCTCATAGGATAAAAGCAGAAGTAGTCTTAAATCTTATCCAAGAAACATTAAAAGATATAAAAAATTATCTTGATGAAGATAATGAAGCCTTTCTCCATTCCATTCAAAACGAAATGGAAGAAACCGAGAAAATGGAAATGGAGAAGAAAAAGACAAGGCTCACAGATAGTAAAAACAGACTTCAGGAACTGGAACGCTTAATGTGTCGAATATACGAAGATATGATATTGGAGAAGATACCGAACACCCGATATGAAATCTTAAACAATCAGTATGAAACAGAGCAAAGGGAACTTAGCAAAGAAATCGATGGGTTGGAAAAAGCCATCAAGCGATACGAAAAAGAAACCGATAGAGCCAAGAAGTTTATCCGGTTGATTGAACGCTATGATAACTTTGACGAACTGACACCGACCATCATTAACGAGTTTGTAGAAAAAATCTTAGTCCACGAACGAGATCGAAAGGGCAGTCAAACCGCCAATCAGAAAGTCGAAATCTACTTCAACTTTATCGGGAATTATGAACCGCCGAAAGAAGAATTATCCGAAGAAGAAATGCAGAAATTAACAGAGGAGGAAGAAAAAGAACGAGCAAGAAAAGACCGACTTCATCAAAACTACCTCAAGCGTAAAGCAAACGGCAAGCAAAAAGAATATGAGGAAAGATATAAGGCAAGGAGAGAGGAGAAAAAAACAGGAGAAGCTAAAGGTTTTGAAAAGACTATGAAAAAGCATAAAATAACAAGATTAAAATCAATTGACAATTTGTCAGTTTAGATGTATTATATAAATAATAGGAGGTATAAAATGAGAGATGTAAAAGAACCTGAAATACGACGTGCAGAGATTATGGATGCTGCAATGATACTCTTTATGGAGAAAGGATATACTAATACAACAACTCAGGATATAGTTGATAAAGTAAATATATCAAGAGGGTTGTTATATTATCACTTTAAGAATAAAGAGGATATCTTATATTGTCTTGTAGAACAATATTCAGATAGACTACTGAAAGATATTTATATTATTGCTTATGATGAAGATAAAACTGCCATAGAAAAAATCAGATCTTTTATAGATGTCACAATTATATCTTCAGAAAATATTTCAGCAGAGGGTACAGTGCTACAAAAAACAATTGACCTTAAAGAAAATCAATATATGATAGATAAGTTATCCCATAAGCTTGTTGAAAAACTGACAATATATTTTGAAAAGATTATAAATCAAGGAATAATGGAAAGAGTTTTTTCTGTAAAATATCCATTAGAAACAGCAGAGTTGCTTATGACAGCTTATGTTTTTGTTTCAAATAACATAAGTATAAGATATTTAAAGGAAGAACCTGTTGATAACTACTTAAATGCATTTAAGATAATGCTTGAACAAAGCTTAAATACGAAAAAGCTCTTTAGTAATTAAAAAAGAATAGAATGTTTGCAAGGAGAATAATTTGCCGATAGCTACTGATACACAAGTTATCGGTTTTATTTCAAGGAATAACTGACAAATTGTCAATGGAGGTGGAAATTATGTTAGAGATAAAGAATTTTAGTAAATTCTATGGGAACAAAAAGGCTGTTGAAAACTTATCCATTTCAGTACAGTCTGGAGATATTTATGGATTCATTGGTGCAAATGGAGCCGGAAAAACTACAACGATAAAAGCGGTAGTTGGAATTCATGATTTTGAGAATGGAAGTATAACGATTGACGGGCATTCTATTAAAGAAGAGCCTGTTATTTGTAAGAAAATAATGGCATACATTCCGGATAATCCGGATTTATATGAACATCTGACAGGATTTCAGTACATCAATTTTATTGCTGATTTATTTGAAGTTTCTACTGAAATACGCAGAGAAAGAATTCAGAGATACGGCGATTTATTTGAAATGACGAAACATCTTTCGGGAATGATATCTTCGTATTCACATGGCATGAAGCAAAGAACGGCGATTATTTCTGCACTGGTGCATTCTCCAAAGTTACTAATTTTAGATGAACCTTTTGTTGGACTTGATCCGAAAGCAACTTTTCTACTAAAGAAAATAATGCACGAATGCGTATCAGATGGAGGAGCTATTTTCTTTTCAACACATGTATTGGATGTTGCAGAAAAATTATGTAATAAAATTGCAATTATAAAAAATGGAAAGTTAATTGCGAGCGGAAATACAGAAGAAGTCAAAGGCAATAAATCTTTGGAAACTTTTTTCATGGAGGTGCAGGATAATGAGCAAAATTTGGATACTAATTAGAGCACAATTGATAAATTTCTTTCCGATCAACGAAATGAAAGAGCCGGGAAATAAAAAACAAAGTTCAATTGTTATTGCAAGTTTTGGAATAATAACTCTTGCTATATTTTTCTTTGTTTATAATATCATAACAGCCAAAACATTGGTACAACTGGGACAGCAGGAGTTGATACCGGCATATATGGTATCGGTATCAAGCTTTGCAATATTATTTTTGACAATATTTTATTCGAATGGGATTTTATTTGGCAGTCGTGATATGGAAAATCTTTTGTCATTGCCTGTAAAAAGTTCGGATATTATAAGCAGCAAGTTTATGTTTATGTATTTATTGAATTTTTTAATAGGATTGATGTTTATGCTTCCGGGGGGAATTGTTTGGGTGGTAAACGGAAGTTTAAATGCATTACAGATTATATTGTATTTTACTTCCATAATTTTTGTTCCGTTGATACCTATGTGTATAGCAGCATGTATGGGAATCATTATTGTTGTTGCTTCATCTTTCTTTAAGAGAAAAAATGTTATTGCTTTAATTTTTTCATTTGCAATGATAGGGATAATTGGATATATTGCAGTGTCAGCTATGAAATCAGGTAATGAAAATAGTATTGGGATTATGCTTTCTAAGCAAATTACCGGATTGTACCCGTTATCTAAGCTATTTATGGAATACTATAATTTTCCAATTTACATTGGAGTAGGATTATTTATTGTTCTTTCAATAGTATTTTTTTATATATTTGCCAAAGTGGTTTCATTGAAGTATGGGTTGCTTAATACTCTTGCTAAAACAACAACAAGATATTCTGACAACAAAAATTCGAATAATAGAAAATCAGTATTTTTTGCCCTATATAAAAAAGAAATGGGACTGTTTCTAAATTCATATATGGCAGTATTGAATGCAGGTCTTGGTGTAATACTTTTATGTGTTTTCAGCATATTTCTTCTTTTTAATTCTTTACAACAAATAGGGGAATATTCGGGAATCGAAAATGTTAATGAATATCTTTCAAATTTTGCTCCGATGTGTATTGCTTCAATGTTTTTACTTAGTTGTCCGGCAGCATTTTCCATATCTTTAGAAGGTAAAAATGTTTGGATTTTGCAAAGTTCTCCTATTAGGGTAAAAACGATTTTAAATTCTAAGATTGCAGTAAATCTTACGCTTCATTTAATTGGATATATTGTTTCTGTGTTTATATTTTTGCTAAAGCTTGATATGGAAATTATTCAAACCATCAGCTTAATAATTGTTCCTATTTGTTATTCCGTTTTTATAACAGTGATTGGAATTTCTTTGAATAAAAAATTTCCCAACTTTGAATGGGAAAGTGAGATGATGATAGTAAAACAGAGTATGCCTGTTATTGTATCTGCAATTATTGGAATGGCTGCATTAGTTATACCAATTCTTTTCCATTGGTTTTTGCATTTTTCTATAGTACCTACATTATTGGGAGTAGCACTTATTTTGCTCGTTATTGCGGGTGGCGTTTATATAAAAACTTATAGATTAAATTTTTAGTTTAAGGAGGAGATGTTCTATGAAAAAAATTATTAAAAGATATAATGGTGTTTATTTCAATATTAAGTTTATTTGCAATATTTCAGGAATAAAAGATGATAGATTTAGTTAGTATATTTGATTCCCTATCAAATCCCATTAGAATGGATATTTTATTAATTATTTCTAATAAAAATTTAACTGCTGGAGAAATAGCAAGTCATTTTAAATTAGAAAAAGCAACTATATCTTATCATCTATCTTTATTAAAAAAGAGTAAATTAATTACCGACAGTAGATATAAAAATTATATCTATTATTCAATTAATAGGGATACATTTGTAGAAGTTATAAGGTGGTTAGATAAATTTTAGGAAAATAGAAAGCTATTGACAAATAGAAAGGAGATTTGCCATGAAAAAAAGATTTTTGAAAGATGTATTAGTGCTGATAGGAATGATGTTTGTAATATTTATTATTTGCATATTTCTTCCAGAGAAAATTCCTGTTCATTTCAATACAAAAGGAACCCCTGATATGTTTGCTAATAAATATTATCTTCTATTCGCTACAGTTATTCCATACTCTGCATATTGGAAATTTGTACGAGGAAGGAAAAATAAAAACGAATGAAAATATATCCATATTTACAAATTGCATCAGTGTTAAGAGCGACTATTTTAAGAGGAGATTATGCTCCGGGACAACAGATGCCACCTATAAGGGCTTTAGTACAGAGGGAGGTATGTAATCCTGCAACAGTTCAAAAAGCTTTAAAAGTTCTTGAGAAACAGGGACTAATTGTTAGTCGTGGAAGTAAAGGATATTTTGTTATTGAAAGTGATCAGAAAATAATTGAGTTAAGAAATCAGTATTCGAATACACTAACAAAAATGTTGTTGGAAAAACTATATGAGTTAGGATTTTCGGATACTGAGATAATCAAGATGTTTGAAGAATATGTTGCAACTAAAAATAAATGATTAGCATGGAAAAACTAATCTAAGAAGGGAGAAAGATTTGATTTATATAAGTTTTATGGAAGGATAAATAATGGGAACATCAAATTCTGTTATTAGCATAAGATATATTTATCCTTTTTTATGTTTGTAATTGCTTACACATAGTAATATCATTTTATCAAAACCAACAAAGTAGAAAATCATATAAAGTATTAGTTTTTAACCTAAGAGGACATTTTACGCCAAAGTGTAGAAGTCCTCCTTTTTTATTCTCAAAAAGCAAAAACAGAGAGCAGAAAAAGGAGGATAGCACAATGGGTAAAAAAGAATATCACATCTATGTTAGAGGGAAAGCTGTACCTGTAAGTGAAGAAGTATATAAAGCCTATTGGAAGATAACCGAGCATGAAAAATATCTTCAGAGAAAGGATTGGAAGTATGACGTGATTCCATTTTCAGCAATGGATTATGACGGACACTTTGTAGATAACATCATAGATGAAAGAATAGACTTAGAAAAAATTGTAGAGGTCAAAATGCAGATCGAAGAATTAAACAAGGCATTAGCTACACTCACAAAAAAAGAAAGAGAGCTGATAGAAGCCATTTTCTACAAAGAAGAAAGTCTCAGGTCGATTGGCAAAAAAGAAAAAGTAAGCTATCAAGCAATTGGGAAAAGGAGGGATAGGATTTTAGAAAAACTAAGAAAACTTTTAGAAGATAAATTCTAAAGAGATGGGAAAGGTTAAGTATCAAAGAAAGGTGCTTAGCCTTTCTTTGTTTGGAACACAACAATATTGAAATGGAGGAATGAAAAATGAAAGAGTTAGAAAATGTAATGAGCCAGTTGGAAAAAGAAACTAAGAAAAAAGAACAGGCGGAAAACAAAATCAAGCAACTAAGACAAAAGAAATCACAGCTAAAAAGAAAGGCGGACACGAAACGAAAAGTAGAAAAAGGAGGCGTGTTTGAGAAATTTGAAAAACAGATAACCGGAGCAGAAGAAAATACAGATAATGATTTAATCTATGCCTTTTTAGATTATGTACTTTCCGATAATCGAAATAGAGAAAAGCTAAAAGAACTTACAGAAATTCATTTAAAAGAAAAAGAAATCTACTTAGAAGAAAATTCAAATCTTAAAGAGGAAAATGCAAATGATGATTTTGAAGAACTGACAGAGGAAGAATAAGAAAAGACAAAAATGTATTAGAAACTAAGATAGAGCAAAGTGAGAAACATTTTAACACTTTGCTTTTTTGTGGATTTGAAAAATCTACAAAAAGCAAAGTTCACAGGGGTCTAAGGGGGAGTAGCCCCCTTGAACAAATAAAAATGCTTTAGCGTTTTTGTTTCCTTAGCGGAGCTATAAGCTTTCCGCAGGAACGCAAAGCACCGTAGTCAAACGGTGTATCTTTGCGCCCTTTGAAAAAGGGAGCGAAGATACGACCTGAACATTAGGATAGTAAAATCCCAAAATTGAAAACAGATAAAGGAGGAAAAGACAATGGAAATCAAAAGTTTGCATACCCATGTAGATATTGTGGCAAGGTCAAAAGGGCATAGCGTGATTGCAAAAGCTGCATACAATGCAAGAGATAAATTACAAGATGAATACTATGGAAAAACACATGACTATTCTAAAAAAGAAGACCTTGTATTCTCAAAAATATTTCTGCCGGAACATATCCCGAAAGAGTTTTCAAACAGAGAATACCTATGGAATAGTGTTGAAAAAATAGAGAAAAGTAAAAATTCACAACTTGCAAGAAATCTGCTCTTTACACTTCCAAGAGAATTAAATGAACAGGACAGAATAAAATTAATCAGCGAATTTATAGAAGAAAACTTTACTTCTAAAGGTATGATAGCAGACTGTAATATTCATAATCCTATGGCAAGCGATCATGAAGAACAACCACACGCCCATATCCTACTTACCCTTAGAGAAATAGACGAAAAAGGGAATTGGAAACCGAAATGCAGAAAAGAATATATCCTTGATGAAAACGGAGGAAAGATAAAACTGAAAAGCGGAAACTATAAATCAAGAAAAGTAAATTTGAACGATTGGAACAAACCTGACAAAGCAAAAGAGTGGAGAGAAAACTTTTCAAAGAAAGCAAACGAATACTTGGCAAGGAACAACATAAATAAAAGGATAGATCCACGCACCTTTAAAGAACAAGGCAGAGAAGAACTCCCGCAAATTCATTTAGGCACAAGCAGTTATCAGATGGAGAAAAAAGGCATACAGACAGAGAGAGGAAACCAAAACAGAAAAATCATCGCCTTGAATTTAGAATTTAGAAAATTAAAAGAGGAGCTATCCAAACTTACATCTTGGATAGGCTCGTTACTTGGAAGTCTGCAAGTAAAATATGATGAATACAAACAGGAGAAAAAAGAAGAATATGAGAACAAGGCGGAACTCTTTAATCTCTATGAGTACATCAGTATTTATTATGACTTACAGGGAGAAAAAGCAAGAAAGTTAAATCCCTATGCAAGCAACAAAAAGATAGGTGCAGACCTAAGACGATTTTCCAAAGCAAGAATATATCTGAAAGATAACAATCTTAAAACCATAGCCGACCTACAAGAAAAGATAAGCACATTACAATCCCAAAATAAGAAGGTTAGTCAAGACATTAAGGCGAAAACCACAAGAATAGAAAACTTAAATAAATGCTTTGCCTATGTGGACATCATCAAGGATAACAAAAAAGTCTTTGAGGAATGGAACAGTAAATCCCTATTCAAAGACAGCTTTTACAATTCCCATAAAGATGAGATAGATAAATATAAAAGAGCAAGGGCAATTCTTGAAAAGATAACAGGCTCATCGGCGATTAAGTCTAAAGACTGGAAAAAAGAAATCCAAAGCCTTGAAGATGAAATATCGAAACTCAACAGACAATCTCAATCAATCAAAGAGGAATACGAAAGTATTAACCATATCAAGTATGCCGTCAAGACAGTCAATGAGGATTATGGAATAGATTTATCCATTGAGATTGACAAGGCAATCAAGAGAGGAGAAAAACAAAGTGTCATTGCACAGATTAAGAAATATCAGGAGCAACAAGAAGCCTACGAAAAACGAAAGGAAAAGACAAAGAACTATTACAGGAATGAGGAAAGATGAAGTCCCAAAATGGGATAACATCGTAAATAAGATAAGCAGACGCACTGTTTCGGTGCATAAGAGGAACGAAAGGAGAGAAAAATGGCAGATAACAGAAGATACTATTGGTTAAAGCTGAAAGAAGATTTTTTTACAGACAAGAGAATAAAAAGACTAAGAAGAATATCAGGAGGAGATACCTATACAATCATTTACCTCAAATTGCTTTTGCTTAGCCTAAAAGATAGTGGAAAACTGTATTATGACGGAGTAGAAACAGACTTTATCAAAGAGCTTGCCTTAACGATTGATGAAACAGAAGATGATGTAATGGTTACAGTGAACTATCTTATGGCACAAGGATTGATGGAGATAATCACAGAAAATGACGAGTATTTTTTAACAGAAATCCCAAGTCTTATAGGTTCAGAAACAGCGTCTACAAGGCGTTCGAGAAAATCGAGAGGACAAAAAGCGTTGCAATGCAACACTAATGCAACACATTGCAACCTTTTGCAACAAAATTGCAACGGAGATATAGAGAAAGAAATAGATATAGAGTTAGAAAAAGAGGGGGAGATAGAAAAAATATCCCCCGTTTTTTACGGAGAATATAAAAATGTTTCCTTAACAGATGAAGAATATGGAAAGTTAAAGGATAAAATGCAAGGTCATAGGGAGAAAATGATAGAAAAGCTTTCGACTTATATGCAAAGCACAGGAAGAAACTACAAAGACCATTATGCGACCTTAATTCATTGGTATGAACAAGATAAAGGGAAATTAAAGGAGTGCAGTAAATCAACAGTATATACCCTTGAAGATTATGACAAGGGAGAACATTTATAATCTCATATAAGACGGTGGAGAGGCTTTTTTAGAGCGTTAATGGTAAAAGAGGTATCAGAATATAGCTAAGTGTGAAAACATCATGTGAGGGCTTAAAATTGCAGTATGGAAAAATCATCGTATTTATGATAAAATGACAGTGATATGATAATAAACTCAGTTATAAAGAGAGGATATATAAATGCGAATTCAATTTACAGTAAACGATGAAGAACTGAAAATTTTAACTAAAAAAGTTATAGAGGGTAATTACCCAAGTATTAGTGAATATTGTAAGTGTAGCAGTTTACAAGAAAATACAAGTTATGTTGACTTATATAATACCTTACTAAATAAAATAAGCTTTTTGCCGAAAGACAAAGAATTTGTTTTACGAGAGTTAATAGCAACACCGCCGGCTTTGATTGGCAGATGGTTTTATGAAAATGTAAATAAGGGACTTGTGAAAAATGTAGAACACATCGGAAAAGCTGAAGGTGGAGTAGAAAAATATAAAAAGATATGAGACTTATTTCAAAAAGCTACGCAGTGCGTGGCGGATTGGAAAAGATATTTAGATAATTTTGGAGGTGCATTTCATGGCAGATGAAAATAAAGAGATAGTTATTGTAGATGATAAAACTATACAAGAAAAAATATATTTCATTCGTGGACAAAAAGTAATGCTTGATACAGATTTAGCTGAAATATATGGTTATGAAACTAAAAACTTTAATAGACAGGTAAAAAATAATATTGAAAAGTTTGAAGGCGAAGATTTTATGTTTCAATTGACCGAGAATGAGTTTGAAAACTTGAGGTGCAAAAATTTCACCTCAAGTTGGGGCGGCTCAAGGTACCTACCAAATGCCTTTACGGAACAAGGTATTTATATGCTTATGACTGTATTAAGGGGAGAACTTGCGATTAGGCAAAGCAGAGCCTTAATTAGAACATTTAAGCAGATGAAAGACTTCATTATTGAAAATCAAGATTTTATCGGTTCAAAAGAATTAGTCCAAATAGCTATTCAAACCAACCAAAACACAAATGATATTGCAGAAATAAAATCTCAAATGGCTACTAAAGAAGATTTGAAAAAAGTAATGGATAATTTTATCGATCCGGACACTTACAAGCATTTCCTTTTGATGAATGGAGATAAGATTGAAGCGGATGTTGCCTATACAAAAATATATAAGTCAGCAAAGAAAAGCATTTATGTAATAGATAACTATATAGGCTTGAAAACCTTAGAATTATTAAGAGCTGCAAAAGACAATGTTGAAATTATAGTCTTTAGCGACAATGTGAAAAATAAAGATATGCTTACAAAAAACATCCTAAATGATTTTAGAAGAGATTATCCAAATATCAACTTAAAAATGAAGGTTGCAGGCAAAAAATATCACGATAGATATATTGCAATAGACTATGGAACAGAAAATGAAGCCTTTTATCTTTGCGGAGCTTCATCAAAGGACGCAGGAAATAAAATATCAAGTATTACCAAGATAGAAGAATCCTCTAAGGATATGTATCATACAATGTTTGGTGGAATGTTAAACAATAAGAATTTGAAAATTTAATATGCAGATAACAGAATAGACAGTTATATGAGCTTTAAGCAAGGCGGTAGAAGTAAAAATCTATCGTCTTTTTTAATTGCAACAAACAGGAGGAAAACTATATGCAAGAAAATAAAAATGAACAGAATACAGGAACAAAGACGATAAAGAAAATTGGGAAAGTAACCTATGAGGTTGTTGTCCACTTTAATGAAAATGCAACGGAAACCATGCAAGACAAATTAAAACGCATCATGCTTAGAGAAATAGAGATGGAAAAACATCAAAAAGGCGATAAAAATGATTAGAAAGTCCTTGACAAGTTGTTACAGGAAAAACTGCCAAGTCAATTCTAATATCTTGTGGTGCAAGACTTGCACCTTTTGATATAAGAGAGCTTAGAGAACTAATGAGCGAAGATGAATTAGAACTCGATAATATTGGAGATAGGAAAACTGCTCTATTCGTAATAATATCAGATACAGATGATACCTTTAACTTTGTAGTATCAATAATGTATTCCCAATTATTTAATTTACTATGTGATAAGGCAGATGATGTGTATGGTGGAAGACTTCCAGTTCATGTTAGGTGTCTACTTGATGAGTTTGCAAATATAGGATTAATTCCTAAATTTGAAAAATTAATAGCGACAATTCGTTCAAGAGAAATATCTGCAAGTATAATTCTGCAAGCACAATCTCAATTAAAAGCAATCTATAAAGACCATGCAGATACAATAGTTGGCAACTGTGACTCAACGCTCTTTTTAGGCGGTAAAGAAAAAACAACAGTAAAAGAGTTATCAGAAACCTTAGGAAAAGAAACCATAGACCTATATAACACATCAGAAACAAGATCAAATCAAAAATCTTTTGGTCTAAATTATCAAAAAACTGGCAAGGAACTTATGAGCCAAGATGAAATAACTGTAATGGATGGTGGTAAGTGTATTTATCAGTTAAGAGGAGTAAGACCTTTCTTGTCTGATAAATTTGATATTACAAAGCATAAGAATTACAAGTTGTTGGAAGATTATGATAAGAAGAACTTGTTTGATGTGGAAGAGTATCTAACAAATAGAGATAAGGTAAAGTTAAAATCAAGTTATAAAATAAATAGGTTAAACATTTGATTTTATGGAGAAAGCAAAATGTGTGAAAATAGAAAATCATCTTTAATTATATTAAATATAAATGGTGAGCAGTTTATTTTGGAAAGTGATACAGAACTCACAATGGATAAGAAAAATTATATTGAAGCAATATGTGAGACAATGTACGATGAAAGTAATGAATGGTATGAAGATATATATGATATGTCCCCATATGATATAGCTGAGCTATTTGAAAAAACAGTAAAAGAAGAAGTAGGAATAACTGTTACATTTAAAGCGATAGACCTTGAAGTATCGATTTTAGAAGACTAGAAATAAAGTGTTGATAGGCGATAGAAATTAAAAACTCTATCGCCTTTTTTTATACTCAAAATTAGGAGGTTAAGATGGTAAGGATAAGAAGTCCCACTTAAAACAATTTAATATATAAGACATTTAGCGATTGAAATATAAGTTCAGTCGCTTTTTTAATTGAAATTTATAGATTAAGGAGAAGAAATTAATGGATAGAGAAATGATAAATATTAATGCAAATTTAGTTAAGGAAGCTCTTTTTTCAGAATTTGAAAAAGATGGAGAAAGTGTTCAAGTAGCAAATTTTGCTCTTGTTAAAAATTATGGAAAGGGCAAAGAATATACAAATTGCTCAGTATATGGAGAAAAGGTAGAAATTGTAAAAGAATTTAAAAAAGGAGATCTGATCCATGTCTTTGGATATTTCAAAGAAAACAAAAAAGGAGATAAGATCTACAAGAATTTTATAGTTAAATCACTAAACAAAATAGAAAATAAAGAGAAAGAAAACGAGGAGGAATAATATGGAATTTTTTACAGCTGGAGTTGGAGTTTTAAAGACACTTGTAACTGCAATTGGTGCAGGTCTAGGAGCATGGGGAGTTATTAACTTGATGGAAGGTTATGGTAATGATAACCCTGGTGCTAAATCTCAAGGTATTAAGCAATTTATGGCAAAATAAGGACGGAATAACACAACAAATTCTCTAAAACAAATCACTAAATCAATGTAAGATTGAATAAAATCAATATTTATGCTATAATTAAATAAATCTAATGAAGAGAAAAAGAGGGATATTATGGCACTTAACTATAAACCATTATGGATACAGTTAGCAAAAAAAGGATTAAAGAAAACAGATGTGATAGCCATGGCAGGACTGACAACAAATGTTATGGCACAAATGGGCAAGGATAAACCAATCACATTTAAAAATTTAGAAAGAATATGTAAGGCTCTATCTTGCACCCCTAATGATATTATTAGTTTTGAAGACAATTTTAGTGAAGAGGAATAGTAAATGACTTTAAGGATAGAAGATCAAGCTAGGGATTATCCGAAATTGGTATTAGGCTTTGATGAAGCTGAAGACAACATTGATCAAGGGACTGGTCAAATAAAAGCTTTAAGACAGATGACAAAACTAAGTCAACTAAGAAAGACCATAGCAAAGGTGCAGAGAGGTAAATATTGGCAGTATTCGGACTGCCTTTATTTTTTTGCTATATTTAAACAGATTGTATAATGACGTCATAAGTCGACTTAGGAAAATGTTGAAGATATTATTTTGTTAGTTCATGATTAGGATATCTGGATATATTTAAATCAAGAAATCTTGATGTTATATAACATATAATGTAATAAGTAGATGATTATATAGAGGCATCAATAGCTAAAATAAGAATACTAAGAGAAATACAATTAAGCTATTGACGGATAATACTATATGACATATAATATAGACAAGGATACTATATGACATATAGCATAATAAATTTAAAAGTGAGGTGATTGGGATTGTTTGAAATAGATACTCGAGTTTTAGAGCTATGTGTTTTAATAGCAATCGATAAAGAAGATACCTATGGGTACAAGTTGACCCAAGAGTTATCAGATGAATTTAATATTTCAGAATCTACCGTTTATCCAGTATTAAGGAGGTTGCAAAAATCCAATTATCTTGCAACATATAATAAATCCATAAATGGAAGAAGTAGGCGATATTATACTTTAACGGATGATGGGAAAAAAGAATTGGAGAAGCAATTAGAAAGCTGGTCAAAGTATAAAAATACAGTAGATGATTTTATTATGAAAAGTAAGGAGGGTAGAGATGATTAGGAAATCTTTTTTACAAACTTTGGATAAAAAATTAAAGAAATTTGATAACAGAGAAAGAGAAGAGGCAATTCAATTTTACTCAGAGTTATTTGATGAAATGGATTTAGCGGATGAAGATCAAATACCAAATCAATATGATGTAAATAAAATTGCTAGGGATTTAAATTTATCTATGAAAATAGATAACTGGGAAGATGAAAACAGTTCAATTAAGAAAATTTTTAAAGGGATACCAATAATTACCTTAAGTATTTTATCACTACCAACAATTTTGGTAGGATTAATAGTATTCTTGGCTTTGTTATTTACAGCTATTTTTTTAATAGCTGCTACTTATTTCACGGTAATCTTATTGGTTATTGGAACAGTAAAAAATTTCTTTTTAGGTGGATTCTCGATAGCAAGTTTATGTTTGCTACTGGGAGTAATACTTTTAGTTATTTCAGCAACAGGGATATTGATTGAAATAATTAACCTAATTGGGAAATTAATAATAAAAAGAATCAAGGAAAAAAACATCAATAGTTAGAAAGGGGTTTTAATATGAAAAAGAAATTATGGATCACCTTGGCATTAGGTATAGTTTTAACTCTTGTCGGATGCAATATGGGAGGAAAGCTAAATCTAAAATTATCTGAAGATGAATATTATATTGACAAAAATGGGTTAGATCCTGTAGTGGCATCTAGTTATACAGGAACAAAAAAATTTGAAAAAATCAAAGAATTACAAATTGATACAAATATTACAAATATAGAGTTAGTATCCAATACAAGTGAAAATTACAATGTAGAGATTGAAAATTTAAAATCAGACTATGTAAGTCCTATAGAGGTCGAAGAAAAAAATAGTGTAATTAGTATCTCTAACAAGATATTAAAACAAAAACCAATAGGAATACTAGACGAAGAATCATCTAAATTGAAATTGGTAATTGAAGGACCTATCCAAAACATAGATAAGATTTCTATAAATGATAGAGTTGGTTCAATAAGTATTAAGAATGCAACGCTTAAGAATGTAGGGATTAAGGGTAATGCAATTGATGTTGATCTTACTGATTCAACGATTAACAAATTAAATCTTGATTTAGAATTATCAGATTTAAGTATGAGTTCTACAAATATTAGTGATAGTAAACTAAATTTAAATAAATCCCGAATCTTTGGAGAAAAAAATGAGTTTAAAGGAGACAATATATTGAATTTCTCTATTGTTGAAGGCGAACTTGGTTTAAAAAATTATGATGAGATATTTAATCAAAATACGCCCAATAAAATAAAATTAGAAGGTAAACTAAATAGATTTGAGTTTATCAATGAGAGGTGAAAAGATCATGAAATATATTAAAGCGGAGATTTTTAGAATTTTTCACACAAGAAATTATCTTAAATTTATCGTTGCTATTACATTGTTATTATTAGGAAGTATGATTTATTCATCCATAGACTCTAATTCGGGAGAATATTTTGAATCTATGGAGACCTTTTTAAAGATTGTTAGTATTATAATTTCAATTTTTTTCAGTGTAACTATTTTTAAGAAAAAAGATATAAAAGTAGAGCTACTGTCAATGGGGCTTAGTAGAAAGCACGTATTTGTATGCGACCTTATTACTTTACAAATTTTTACTCTTTTTTCTATAGTAATAATGGGAGGATTGATTTTATTATTCAGTTTATTAAAAAATCTAGTGGGATCTGATTACACTGGAGGATCATATATCGGATTTGTCTTTTTCTTGATTAGAATGATAATATTGATGATAAATGTAAACAATGGTGTCATGGGATTAACTTATTTATTGAACAATGTGGCTCTAGGCATTGCAACTTCCTTTGTTATAATTCCATCAGTTTTTCAAATAGGAATGTATATGACTGAAGGAAAAATCTACGATGTATTTAATAACCTTCTTCTTATACAACCATTCAAGCTATTAGATTTAGGATTGGCTACAGAGCAAATTGGAAATAACTTTATGAAGACAGCTGGTATTAGTTTTGTTTTTGTCTTTGTAATTTATCTAATGAGTGGATATGTAAGATTTAGTAGAAAAGAAATCAATTGAGGTGGATTATGGATGCTATAGTTAAAACAGATAATCTTTCAAAAAAATATAGTGATAAATACGCATTAAATAACTGTTCGCTAACAGTGAATAGAGGAGATATCTATGGTATAATTGGTAAAAATGGTGCTGGAAAATCAACACTGATGAAAATTCTCTGTGGAATTACCGAGAAAACTCAAGGTGATTATGAATTGTTTGGAGGAAAGAATCTTTCAGAAGGAAGAAAGAAAATTGGAGCAATTTTGGAAAATCCAACCTTGTTTGGTAATTTGACAGCTAGAGATAATTTGAGATATTTTGCCATTCAAAAAGGCATTACTAATGAGAATACTATAAAGAAATCTTTAGAATTAGTTGGATTAAACTACGATGATGGTAAGGTAGTTAAAAACTATTCAGTTGGTATGAAGCAGAGATTAGCTTTGTCTGTATGTCTTTTGGGGAAACCAGAACTTCTAATTTTAGATGAACCTATTAATGGGATAGATCCTAAAGGTATAGTAGAAATAAGAGACTTATTGAAAAGCCTAAATAAAGAAAATGGAGTGACTATTATTATTTCTAGTCATGTGCTTCCAGAGTTGGAAAACTTGGTAAATAAAATAGCGATTATTAATGACGGTCAAGTGATAGATAAATTAAGTTTGGATGATTTGCATAGCAGAGATTTTAATTATATAGAAATCTACACTTCAGATATTGATAGAACTGTAGAGATATTAAAGAAACAAGAAATCTCCAAAATTGATATTCAAAATGGCAGGATTCGAGTTAAAGAAAATATAGAAGACAGTTCAGAGGTTGTTAGTCTATTAGTTAATAATGGCATAAAAGTCTATGAAATTTTTAGAAAAGAAGAAACATTGGAAGAATTTTATTTAAGAAATATAAGCTAATTATTTTAGTAGGGGTATAAAGATGATAAAAATTATAGAGTTTTTGAAAATTTTATATCTGTTTCATTTTAGGATCAGTCTTTTATCATAAATATGAAGCAAGCCTAGATATGAAAATTCATTGTTTAAAATTAAAAAATAAAGAATTGAATAGAGAAGTAGCATTCTATTTAACTTCAATTATTAGGCAAGCTTTAAAAAATACTGAATATAAAGATCAAATATCTAGCACAGTATTGACAGATATAAAAATTAAATTGCCAATAGACAGTAGAGGTACTTCAGATTGGGATTACATGGAAAGAAATATAGAAAACATAAAATTAAAATGGAATATAGCAAATTATAATATTTAAAACGAAAACGATTAGAAATAAAAATCTAGTCGTTTTTTTATTACAAGAAAGGAAATTAGTATGAAAAATTTAGAACAACTAAGACAAGAGTCAAAAGAAATAAAAGATAAAATAGAGGATACAAAAGAAAGATTAAGGCAACTAAAAAATCAAGAAAAGAAGATATTAAAACAAGACATAGTAAAAAGAAGAAAAGAAAGAACTCATAGGCTCATAACAAGAGGAGCAATCTTAGAAAGCCTTATAGAAAATGCAGAAGAACTAACAGATGAAGAGATAAAAATACTACTAGAAGAAGCAACAAAGACAAAAGAATTTAAAAAAACACTAAGAGTAATGAGAGAAAATTAAGAAAAATAAAATAATCAAATCTCCCTTAGATTTCTAAGGGCGCAATTATACACCCTAAAGGGTGCTTGCGTCCTGCGGAGCCAAACCCCTGAAGCGACCAACAACCATTCGCTTTTTAAAAGTCAAGGGTAAATAAACTCGCTAAGGCTCGCCCTTGACTTTTAAAATTTGAAATGAACAAAACAATTAAGCCGACATACTGAAACAACAAAAATTAATTCAGTAGTCGGCTTTTTCTATTCTATCATTTCAAAACGCTCATTTACAAAGTGGATATAAAAATCTATTAAGCCTCCACCTAAAACAACTAAAAAAGAAAGGAAGTGATAAAAATGGCAGACAGTTTTCATTTTTCAGTAAACATAATATCAAGAGGAAAAGGCAAAAGTGCAGTAGCAAGTGCAGCATATATAAGTGGAGAAAAAATAAAAAATGAATGGGACGGAGTAACCCATGACTACACAAGAAAAGAAAAAATATTAGTAAAAAATATAATATTGCCTGATCATATTCCAAAAGAATTTAATGATAGGTCTACCTTATGGAATAAAGTAGAAATGGCAGAAAAAAATTCTAATGCACAACTAGCAAGACAATTCATAATAGGACTACCAAAAGAATTATCTTTAAGTGAAAATAAAAACCTAGTCGAAAGATTTATAAAAGAAAATCTAACATCACAAGGAATGATAGTAGATTATGCAATTCATGATGAGAGTCAAGATAAAAATGGAAATATCCATTGTCATATAATGACCATAATGCGACCCATAAACGAAAAAGGAGAGTTCTTAGCAAAGTCAAAAAAAGAATATATCCTAGATGAAAAAGGGAAAAAGATTTTAAACAAAAATGGAAAACCAAAGACAAGAAAAGTAGAACTAACAACTTGGAATGATAAGGGCAATGTAGAAAAATGGAGAGAAAATTTTTCAGACCTTTGTAATGAATATCTAGCAAAAAATAAGATAGAAAAAAGAGTAGACCATAGGAGTTTTAAAAGACAAAATTCAGATTATCTACCGACAATCCATTTAGGATCAGCAGCAAGTGCAATGGAACGAAAAGGAATAGAAACTGACAAGGGAAACTATAATAGAGAAATAAGAAAATATAATGACCTTGTAAAAACAATAAAAGAAGAGATAAAAACATTAAAGGGTTGGATAGGAAATTTATTAGATAACCTAACTACTGCTTATGAAAAATTTAAGGATATAGAAAGAGATAAGGTAATAGACAACCCTAAACTTTTCAATCTAACAAATTATCTATTAACTTATTCAGAAATTCAAAAAGAAAAAAGTAAATATCTAAAAGGATATGCTAAAACCAATAAAGAAAAGTATGACTTTAAAAAGCTAACGAGTGCATATAGTTATTTAAGAAAAAATAATATAGAAACCATAGGTCAGTTACAAACAAAAATAGAAAGCTTAAAGTCTAATAGTTACAAACTAAATAAAAAAGCAAAGACAATCCATAAAGAAATGGAAGATGTAGAAAAGAAAATTCTATACTATGAAATCTACAAAGCCAAAAAAGAAGTTTATGAAGAATATCAAAAGAAAAACATATTCACAAAAGACACATTCTATAATAAACACAAGAAAGATATAGACCAATATAAGGTAGTAAGCGAGAAATTAAAAAAACTCCTATCAGATAAGGAAAAACTAAGTCTTAAAAAATGGAATGAAGAAAAAAGTCTTTTAATGGCAAATCTTGAAGAAATAAATAAAGAAAAAGACAAGATAAAAGATGAATACCAGGAAATTAATCATATAAAATATTCAGTAGATTTTGTAAACAAAGAATTAGGTATAGATTTATCCATAGAAATAGATAAGCTTATAAAACAGGGTGAAAAACCAAGTGTAATAGCACAGATTAAAAAGTTCCAAGACCAAGTTATTAAAGATAATGAATACAGAGAAATTATGAAAAACAAGAAAATAAATCAAGAAAGATAAGACCTGGTAAAAATATCTTATCCAAGCTATAATATGACCAAGAAAATAAAGGCAGATCTAGGAGGTAATAGAGATGAATAAAAGGCAAGAGCTAATAGATGAACTCATAAAAGCAAATGAAGATGGAGAATACAAAACATATAAAAGCACAGAAGAAATAAAAGCAATGAACAATGAAGAAATACAGATTATATATTCCAACATGAAAAATTATCTATCAGATAAAAGAACACACATAAACTACTAAAGGTGGAAAGGCATTGTAAGCTATTTTAAAGTATAAAAGGTACAAATACCTAAGTAAGCTATAAAAACATATAAAATAAGGCATTCCACCACCAAGAACAATAAAATAAAAACAATCAAAGGGAAGTATAGAAAAATTAAAGCCTATACTTCCCTTTTTTTAATTCAAACAAAGGAGATAAAACATGATAAACGAAGAAATAAGCAAAGAAGTAGGTCAAGCAGCACAAACCATAATATCATACACAATAAAGGCAGCAAAAGAATCCATCAATCTTGAAAAAGAAATAAGAAAAAAGATGAATGAAACTTTAGAAAAAGCAAATGGAAACCTCAAAAGTCTTATGGGAGATGAAATTAAAATAAAAGACTTATATAAAAAAGGGCAACTAGAAAATATAAGCATAGATCAAAGCGACCTCAAAGACTTAAAAAAAGAACTAAAGAAACTTGGAGTAAGTTTCTCAGTAATGAAAAACAAAGAAAGCAAAAACTATGAAATATTCTTCCAAGCCAAAGACATAAAAGTAATGGAATATGCCTTTAAGCAAGTCATAGCCAAGGAAAATAAAAAAGAAAAAGAAAGTATCCTAAGGCAAATAAAGAAATACAAAGACCTATCCAATGAAAAGGATAAGACAAAAGAGAAAGTCAAAAGGAAAGTAAAAGAAAAAGTAAAACCAAACAAAAAAGATATGACCAGAGAAATCTAAGGGAGTAACGAAAAGTTACACCCTTAAATAACCAAAATAACAAGACTTCTGAAAAGCAGAAGTCCAGAATTCCGAAAATCGGAAAT
Source organism: Fastidiosipila sanguinis (assembly GCF_002998295.1). Lineage (GTDB taxonomy): Bacteria > Bacillota > Clostridia > Saccharofermentanales > Fastidiosipilaceae > Fastidiosipila > Fastidiosipila sanguinis. The sequence continues at coordinate 938,245 of NZ_CP027226.1, read as the reverse complement.
CAAGAAAGGAGCAGATATGGCAACAAACAAAAGATATTATTGGATAAAATTAAAAGAAGAATTTTTCACAGACAAAATAAACAGAGGACATTGTCCTTAATGAGTCCAACCCATGTCCGACAAGAGATAGAGATAGAGAAAGAGAGAGAGGGAGAGATAGAAAAGATTTAATATTTTTGGTATAATTATAGAAATTAGATTTTGAAAATATTATGGATAATTGGCTTAAGAGCTGTAAGCTAAATGAAATAAAGAGAAAATGGCTACAACTTGTAGCCCCAAAAATATATAGGAGGTGAATTTTGTGGCAGAACAAAACAAGGAAATTGTAGTTATAGATGAAACTACAATTAAAAGTAAGATTTACTATATACGAAATCAAAAGGTTATGCTTGATTTTGAGCTTGCTGAAATATATGGGTATGAAACAAGAGCTTTTAATCAACAGGTAAAAAGAAATAATGAAAAATTTGATGATGATTTTATGTTTCAATTAACCGATGAAGAAGTATATGAACTTTCAAGATCACAAAATGTGACCTTGAAGAGAGGAACAGGTAGAGGAAGTAATATAAAGTATAATCCATATGCCTTTACAGAACAGGGAATATATATGCTCATGACTGTATTAAGGGGAGAACTTGCAGTTAAACAGAGCAAGGCTTTAATACGAATGTTTAAGCAAATGAAAGACTTTATTATTGAAAATCAAGATTTTATCAGTTCAAAAGAATTAGTACAAATTGCCATTCAAACCAACCAAAACACAAAAGATATTGCAGAAATAAAATCTCAAATGGCTACAAAAGAAGATTTGAAAAAGGTAATGGACAATTTTATAGACCCGGAAACATATAAACATTTCCTCTTGATGAATGGAGATAAGATAGAAGCTGATGTTGCCTATACAAAAATATATAAATCAGCAAAGAAAAGCATTTATGTAATAGATAACTATGTAGGACTTAAAACATTGGAACTTTTAAGAGCTGCAAGAGATAAGACTCAAATCATAGTCTTTAGTGATAATGTCAAGAACAAGGATATGCTTACAAAAAATATCTTAGATGATTTTAGAAAAGACTATCCCAATATAGACCTGAAACTGAAGATAGCAGGTAAAAAATATCACGATAGATATATAGCAATAGACTATGGAACAGAAAATGAAGCCTTTTATCTTTGCGGAGCATCGTCGAAGGATGCAGGAAATAAAATATCAAGTATTACCAAGATAGAAGAATCTTCTAAAGATATGTACCATGATATGTTTAGTAAGATGTTAAATAATAAAGACTTAAAAATTTAATATATAATGATGTTAAATCATAGCAACACACAAGGCGGTAGAATTAAAAACTATCGTCTTTTTTTATTTGAAGAAAGGTAGGAGAGCATGGCAGATAAAAGAATGTTTTCACTAAAGATAGTGGATAGCGACTTATTTTTGGATATGCCACTAAGTAGTCAATGTCTGTATTTTCATCTATCAATGAGGGCAGATGATGATGGTTTTGTAAATAATCCTAAGAAAATCATCAAAATTATCGGAGCTAATGAAGATGACCTAAAAATACTTATTGCCAAAGGCTTTGTGATAGTCTTTGATCAGGGAATAATCGTCATTACTCATTGGAAAATAAATAACTTTATTAGAAAAGACAGATATAAGCCAACAATGTATATAGAGCAGAAACAACAGCTTTATCAGACGGAAAATGGAGCATATATTTCAGAAGAAAAAGTTGGTTGTCATCTGGTTAACCAAAGGTTGTCAAGTGGTCAACCCAGTATAGGTAAGGGTAGATTAGATAAGGTTAGTATAGATAAGGGGAGAGAAGAACAGTCCACCCCCATTTTTTATGGAGAATTCAAAAATGTAAGGTTAAGCGAAGAAGAATATAAAAACCTTAAAGAAAAATTAAACTCACACGCAGAAATAATGATAAATAAACTATCCAGATACATGAAAAGTAGTGGCAAGACCTATCAAAACCATTATGCGACAATCTTAAAATGGTATGAAGAAGATAAAGAAAAACTAAGACATCAAGGAGGAAATAAAAAAATGAACTATGATGTAGGAGAATCTTTATAGGTAAAAAGAGGTGGAAAGCCACTATTAAAGACTTTAAGTCTAAAAAGGTATCAAAGTATGCCAGAGATAATAAAAAGATAAATATGACACTTAAAAGGCGATTAGAAAATTAAAAATCTAATCGCCTTTTTTTATTGCATGAAAGGACAATCTATGACAAAAAGACAAATAAAATATATTGTAAAAAGAAATTATGATAATAGAAGAACAGACACAGACGCTTTTCTAAGATTAATAAAAAAATCAAGCAAATTAAATAAGACTAATGAAATTGAGTATAACAAATATAATATTGATAGTAATAAAAAAGAGTGCTATAATAAAAATAGTTTTAGAGAAAGTTGTGTTATTTCTGAAAACTCAAACAAGGAGGAATAGGAAATGATACAAACAAATTCAAATCACTTTTCATTCAAAGCTGCAATTTATTGCAGACTATCTAAAGATGATGAGCAGAAAGGAGAGAGTGCCAGCATACAAAACCAAAGGGAACTTTTAGAAAACTATGTAAAATCAAGAGGTTGGAGTATTTATGATGTATATATAGATGATGGATATACTGGATTAAATACAAATAGACCATCATTTCAAAGACTAATTAGAGATATTGAAAATAAAAAAGTGGATATAGTCATCACTAAGGACTTATCAAGGCTTGGAAGAAATTATTTGCAGACTGGATACTATACAGAAAATTTCTTCCCAAAGAACAATGTCAGATATATAGCTTTAAATGATGGAGTAGATACCTTTCAAGAAAACAACGAAATAGTTCCTTTTAAAAATGTTTTAAATGAGTTTTATTCAAGAGATGTTTCCAAAAAGATGAAATCTGCCTATATGACAAGAGCAAGGCAAGGAAAGTTTATTGGTTGTCTTGCTCCAATAGGATATAGGAAAGACAATGATGATCCACATAAATTAGTAATCGATGATGAAACTTCATGGATTGTTGAAAAAATTTTTGAACTTGCTTTTAATGGTTATGGAGTCCAGGCAATTAGGAGAAGACTTTTTGAAGAAAAAATACCTACACCTACCTGGTGGAATAGAAAAAAAGGACTTAGAAATAAAAAAACTAAGTTAGAAATGACCGTAGATGGTGGAGAGTATTGGTGGGACTGCACAACCCTAAAAGAAATTATTGAAAACCCAGTTTATATTGGTCATATTGCTAGTCAAAAAGTTAATTATAAATTCAAAGTAGGTTGGTTATCCGATAAACCCAAAGAGGAATGGATAATAGTAGAAAACACACATGAACCTATTATTTCTGAAGATATTTATAATATAGCAAATGAAAAATTAAAGAGCAGGAGAAGACCATTTAAAAATGGAGAAGAAAGCATATTTGCAGGCATTGTAAAATGCCCCGATTGTGGAAAATCTTTAAATCTTGGAAGAAACAAATCGAAAAAAAGAGAAAAGTTACTCACTTGTAACACTTATAGAAGATACGGGAAGTCATTATGTAGTCAACATAGAATTTATTACGATACTCTTTATGAGATAGTGCTTAAAGATATTAGAAAAAATGCAGAAATAGCATTAAAAGATGAAAAAGAAATCATAAAAGCACTTGAAAAATCACGAGAAATTGATAATGAAGAAGAACAAAAATTTATCATGGATAAGATTTACGAAGATCAGATAAGAGTAGAAGACTTAACTAAAAAGATTGAAAGACTATATGATGACTGGCTAGATAATAAGATAAGTGAAAGCAACTTCCAAAAAATTCTTGAAAAATCACAGAAAGAACAAGACTATTTAAACCAAAGAATAGAAGATAATCAAAAATTGATTGTTAAAGAAGATCTTGAAGATATTAATGTCAAAAAATGGATTGAACTCATAAAAAAACATAGGGATATAAAGAAGCTGGACAAAGAAACCTTAAACGAACTCATCTCAAAAATCTATGTTCACGAAAAAGAAGTAGTGAATGGAGAAATCACCCAAACAATTGATATTTACTACAATTTCATAGGAAATACAGACACACTACAAGTATTTTACAATCTTTAATTAGGCATAAAGCAGCTTATGGCTGGTGGAGGAATTGTGCTAATCGGTATTAAATTAATTCCACTACTTGCAAATGCTTTAAATTAGGAGAAAGTCTATGTTTGGTATCTTTGACAAGCTAACTGAATTTTTTAAGGATATGCTACTCGGAGGTATCAAAGCAAATCTTGAGTCCATGTTCTTAGATATAAATGACAAGGTAGGAGTTATTGCAACTGATGTTGGAAAGACACCAATGGGTTGGAATGGAGAAGTGTATAACTTCATTAAAAACATTAATGACAATGTAATTGTTCCAATAGCAGGTCTTATCATAACAGCAGTATTATGTATTGAACTCATAAATATGGTTATGCAAAAGAATAATATGCATGATACAGATACTTTTGAGTTTTTCAAATACATTATAAAGATGTTTATAGCAGTCTACCTTGCAAGCCATGCCTTTGAATTTTCAATGGCAGTCTTTGATGTGGCACAAAATCTTGTAAACAAAGCGGCAGGGGTAATCACTACTTCTGCCACTGTTTCAGGAGATCAGATAGTTGCAATGGTTGATACATTAAAAGAAAAAGATGTTGGTGCATTAATAATGATATTAGTTGAAACAAGCCTTGTAAGGATTGCAATTCAATGTATATCTTTAACTATTACCTTAATAGTATATGGGCGTATGTTTGAAATATATGTCTACTCATCAGTATCATCCATACCATTTGCGACTATGGGAAATAAAGAATGGGGTCAGATTGGAACAAATTATATCAAGGGACTTTTTGCCTTGGGACTACAAGGTTTGTTTTTGATGGTATGTTTAGGTATCTACACCGTTTTAATAAGAACGGTACAGGTTACAGATATTCACGCAAGCTTGTTTAGTATATTAGGATATGCTCTACTACTTGGACTTATGATGTTTAAGAGTGGAACAGTTGCAAAAAGTATTATGAATACGCACTAGGAGGAATAAATGTTAAAAAAGAAAAATTGTGCTTTATTGGGACTTGGAATTTTATTGGGAGGAACTTATGAAATTTTAAAAGAGAAAAAAAGAAATGAAGAGATTAGAAACTTAAAGAGGAAAATAAATAGACTCGGAAGATGTCACAATGAATTTGTTATGTATCAAGGAGAATACAATGACAGAAATGAAGAAAAACAAGAAGAATTAGAAGAAAGAATTAGCTACCTAGAAGAGGAAACAACATCTAATTATGACCATATACTTGAACTTTCTAAAGAAGAAGTAGAGGGAGATTGAAATGGCGTATGTACCAATACCAAAAGATTTGGACAAGATAAAAACAAAGGTTGCCTTTAACTTAACCAAAAGACAACTTATAGGCTTTTCGGTGGCAGGACTAATTGGCATACCAACTTATATATTTATGAAGAAATATCTACCTAATGATGTTTCAATTATTGTAATGCTAATAGTAACCCTGCCAATCTTTTTTATAACCTTATATGAAAAAGACACCTTAACTTTTGAAAAATATTTTAAATTTTTCTATCTTCATAAGTTTTATCAACCAACTAAGAGAATAAGAAAGGAGGCATACCTTGAAGCAAAGAAAAAAGCAAATCAGCGACTTAAATCTAAGGGAAAAACAATTAAAAAAAGACCGAAAGGAAGTAAGAAGGCTAAAAACAAAGAAAGATCCAACAAATAGTCTTCTTAGTGTACTTTTAAAGAAAGAGAAAAAGAGATTTACAGTTGAGGATACTATTCCATATATAAGAATGTTACCAGAGGGCATTTGCCAGTTAGATGAAAAAAACTATTCAAAGACAATTTCATTTCAAGATATAAATTACCAGTTGGCATTGGAAGAAGATAGAGATTTAATCTTTAACCAATTTGCCAATTTTTTAAATTCTTTTGATCCAAGTGTCCACATTGAACTTTCATATGTAAATCAATTAGGAAGAAATAAAGACCTACAAGATGCAATTAAAATTGCTGATAAAGGAGACTTCTATGACGATGTAAGAAAAGAGTTTAGGGAGATGTTAAAGCTTCAACTTGCAAAGGGGAATAACGGACTTAAAAAGATGAAGTATATAACCTTTACAACAGAAGCCGATAATCTAGAGCAAGCAAGAGCAAAGTTAAATAGACTTGAAGTAGATATTTTATCTAACTTTAAATCTATGGGAGTAAGAGCAGAAAGCCTTGATGGCGAAGAAAGACTAAGACTTGTTCACGATATGTTAAATCCAGATAAAAACTTTGATTTTTCATATAAAGATTTGAAGAAGAAAGAGTCTACAAAATCACATATAACTCCAAATATCTTTAATTTTTCACCAGCAAATAGTTTTAAATTTGGGAAATATATTGGAGCAGTAAGCCATTTTCAAATACTTGCAAGTGAGCTATCAGACAGAATGTTATCTGAGTTTTTAGATATTGATGACAATATTTATGTAGCTTTTCATATAGATGTAGTTGAACAAGCAGAAGCTATTAAACTCATTAAGAGAAAAAACACAGACCTGGATAGAATGAAAATTGAAGAACAAAAGAAAGCAGTTCGTGCTGGATATGATATGGATATTATTCCATCAGATATAAATACTTTTGGGGCGGATGTTAAGTCCATGTTATCTGACTTACAAAATAGAGATGAAAGGCTCTTTGTAGTTACCATAGTAATGATGAATTTTGCTAGGACTAATCAAAAATTAGAAAACACTATTGCTCAAATATCATCAATTGCAAACAGACATAATTGTCAGGTAAAAAGATTATCTCATCAACAAGAACAAGGACTTGTTTCTGTCTTACCTCTAGGAATTAATCAAGTCGAGATAAAAAGATTTTTAACTTCATCATCAACGGCAGTCTTTATGCCTTTTACAACAGAAGAGCTATTTATTGATTCGGCAAATTCTTTGTATTATGGCTTAAATGCCCTTAGCCAAAACTTGATTATGGCAGATAGGAAGAAACTAAAGAACCCTAACGGACTAATATTAGGAACACCAGGTTCTGGTAAATCTTTCTCGGCAAAGAGAGAGATGGCAAATGCAATTCTTGTCACAGATGATGATGTAATTATTTGTGATCCTGAGGGCGAGTATTCAAACCTTGTAAAACAATTTAATGGAGAAGTTATTAAAGTTTCGGCAAAATCAAAGGACTACCTAAATCCATTAGATATTAATATGAACTATGGAGATGGGGACGCACCTTTAAAGGATAAGGCAAACTTCATTATGTCTATGCTTGAACTTGTAGTAGGAGGATCTGGTCTTACTGCTGCAGAAAAATCTGTTATAGATAGGTGCTTACCAAAGATATATCAGAAATATTTTGAAGACCCTAAACCAGAAAATATGCCAATATTAGGAGATTTATACGATATGCTCCTATCTCAAGAAGAGGGAGTTGGTAGAAAACTAGCAACAGAAATGGAAATTTATGTTAAGGGAAGTCTTAATGTATTTAATAATAGGTCAAATGTTGATCTAAATAGGCAACTGCTCTGTTTTGATATAAAAGAGCTAGGAACACAACTTAAAAAAATAGGTATGCTTGTAATTCAAGATCAAGTTTGGAACAAGGTTTCCCTAAATAGAGGAAGCAAGTCTACAAGATACTATATAGATGAGTTCCACCTTTTATTAAAAGACCCACAAACTGCTTCATATTCTGTAGAAATATGGAAAAGATTTAGAAAATGGGGAGGTATTCCAACAGGTATAACTCAAAACGTAAAAGACCTTTTAACAAGTCAGGAAATTGAAAATATCTTTGATAATACAGACTTTGTTCTAATGTTAAATCAAGCATCTGGAGATAGAGATATACTTGCAAAGAAACTAAAAATATCGCCTTATCAGCTAAACTATATAACTAATTCAAATGCAGGTGAGGGATTATTATTCTTCGGAAATACTATTGTTCCCTTTATAGATAAATTCCCTAAAGACACCATGTTATATAAGCTAATGACAACAAAACCAGAAGAAGCTAAGTAGGTGTGATATGGATAAAAAACTAAAAAAAGATTTTCAAAAGAAAATTATACGAAATAGGGACGCTCCTGAACAGAATATTGATAGTAAACTTGTTCATTCAGATGATTATACTAATAAGATTATTAAGACAAAGGATAGGTTCGGAGATAAAATTTCAGAAAAAGAATCTAAACTTATTCATGAGAATGTATTATCTAAAGAGCAAAAACAAGATAAACTAAAAGATTTTCAGAAGTCTAAAAACAAGGAAAGAATTAGAAAAGAAGCTTTAGATAATAAGGATAAGGCTGAAGAAATAAAACAAGCTAATCTTGAAATAAAGACAGATGAAAGCTTTAAACTTGATGTAGACTTTAAAAAAGTAAATTTTGATAGTGAAAACAGTAGAAATATTAATTCTAATAAACTAACAACAGATGATATTTCAGCTAAGGCTCAACCAATAAGTAATAAAAAGACATCAAGAAAAAGACAAGTTCTTAAAAATTATGAGGATAAACTTATCCATAGTAAGGATAAATTCCAAGACAAAATCAACGAGAAAGAGTCTAAGCGAATCCATACAAGTGAAGATAAACCTATTGAAGCAAAGAAAAGCAAGAGAATATATAGAAAAGATAAGCATGTTTTAGATGAAGTAAGCAAGAACGAAAGTAATACTAATATCGATAAAAAGCAAAAGCAGAAGCTTTATCAAGAAAAAAAGTTTAGAGATAAGGGAAAAATTTCTAATGAAATAGATAAAGAAAATAAGCTAAGCGTAGTTGATACAGATAAGACTTTTGACAATTCTGAGGTTAAAGACAATAATCTTGAATTTATAAAAGATGAAAAGGAAACAAGTCTTAAATCTTCAGAACAAAGGAAAGTTAATAAAAAGAAGACCTACTACAAAAGAAAAAATTATGAGAGTGATAAATTTACTCGAAAGAAAATCGATGACTTAAAAAATGAATCTAAGAAATTTTTAACGAAAGATTCTAAGAAAGCACAAGATGTTAAAGACTTTATCTCAGATAAAAAGATTGGAGAGCTTGAAAAGTCTAAAAGCAAGCTAAAGGATAATATCTTAAAGAATAAAACTAAAGGAAGTCTATCTTCTGGGGTTTTATTATCTGGAGCTAAGTCTTCAGAGTTAGTGAGAGATTATCTAAGTTCAGGATCTGATAATACTGGTGTAGAATCTGGAGAAAAGGCCGCTAATGTAAGCTCTAAGCTCCAGCATGGAATAAGGAAGTATAAGCTAGATAAAAAGAAAAAGTCCTTAAAAAAGCTATCTAAACTTGATAAGAAAATAAAAAAGAGAAAAAGCAAGTTGGAGTTTAAAAGTGGCTTGGAAGATTTAAAAAAGTCAGACGCCTATATAAAGAAAAATAGGTTTAAGAAGTTTTACCAGAGAAAACAAATGAAGAGCATGATAGCTAAAAAGCACGAAACAAGACTGGTAGATAGGGTTAAAAAAGCTATTTTAAGTTTAGGCAAGGCTTCTAAAGAGCTAATTGTAAGAAAAAGTAAGATGGTTTTATTTCTAGTAATAGGGCTAGGTCTTATGCTATCAATCATGATTGGTGGTGGAAGTGTTGGTATGAGTGGATTAAGTAACTCTGTTAACTCAGTAATGACAACAACATACCTATCACAAGACACAGTTCTAAGTGAAGTAAATCAAGAATTTTCATCAATGGAGTATGACCTACAATCACAAATCGAAAGTGTAAAAACAAGTCATCCTGGATATGACGAATACATCATAAACAAAGAAGGTGAAATTGGTCATAATACCCATGAACTTTTATCCTATATAACTTCAAGATGTGGAGAAGTAAAATCAGCAACTGAAGTAAAAGGAATTTTAAAAGAGCTTTTCGATAAGATGTATAAACTTGATTTTAAGGAAGAAATTGAAATTAGAACAAGAACAGTAGCAAAAACTAGATATGATAGTCGTGGCAATCCTTATACTAGCTATGAAAAAGAAGAGTACGAATATAAAAAGTTAATTGTAACTTTAAAGAAAAAAGAAATGGATGAAGTTGTTAGGGAAATATTTAAAGATTATCCAGATAATGTAGTTCATTATGAAGCTCTTCTTGAAGCTAAGGGAAATATGGGAGATGTTTTTGGATCAGGTAATGGGGACTTAGGAGAAATAGTAGACAATCCAAACTTTGGAAATCCTGGTCTTGCTTTTGATTCTGAAACTACCAAAGCCTTATTTAATGAAGCAGAAAAACATATAGGCAAAAGATATGTGTTTGGAGCAAGTGGACCATCTAACTTTGACTGTTCAGGTTTTGTATGTTGGTCATTTACAAAGTCTGGTGTAAAGAGAATGCCAAGAACAACTGCATGGAGAATATACAAAGACTATTGTAATCCAGTAAGTCCAAGTGAAGCTCAACCTGGAGATATTATATTTTTCCACTCAACATATAACAGTGGAACTCCAATATCTCACGTAGGAATATATGCAGGTAACGGAATGATGATTCACGCAGGAGATCCAATTCAATACACATCAATAAATTCAAAATATTGGAAATCACACTTTTATGGATTTGGAAGACCAAGATAGAAGGGAGATATTATGTGAACAAAAAGCTTGTAAGTATTAGGAACAAAAAGAAAAAAATAGAAGAGAAGTTAAAAGATTTAAATGCAAAATACAAGGAAATTTGCGACGAAGAAATACAAGTTGAAAATGAAGAAATAATTGTTACTCTTAGGAGGAACAATATTAGCTTGGAAGAATTAATGGAGAAAATTAATGATAGAAAAAGAGAAGAAAAATTAAAAGAAAAGGAGAACATTCATAATGAAGAAATTTAATACGAACAGACTAAGAGCCTTTTTTATGGCTCTTTTATTAGTTTTAACATCAACTGTGCATACAAGTGCATTTGCAAAGTCTGATGTTACTTGGACGGAAGATGATTTTATGTATTCCTCTGAGGGAAATATAATTGCCTTTAGTGATAAAGGCTTAGAAAAGAAAGAGAAGACAAATATTCTAGTATTTCCTGAAGGAACGAAGTCTATAAATGGAAATTATTCTTTAAGTCATTCAAATGATGAACTTAGATATAAAAGAGAATTTGGACGTGGCAAACATTGGGATAAAGTAATTATTCCTGATTCTGTTAATCATTTAGGCTATGCTGCCTTTTACGAAGCAAGTATAGACGAGGTAAAACTATCAAGTAGTCTAACTTATCTTGGTGGTTTAGCATTTTTCAATTGTGGACTTAGAGAAGTGACTTTACCTGATACTTTGGAAAATATTGAACATAATGCTTTTGAAAGAAATAACCTCCAAGAAATAACTATACCGAAGTCTGTGAAGACAATTGAACAATATGCTTTTTCAAGAAATAAATTGCACACTATAAAAGTTTTAGGCAATCCAAATATTAACAGTAAGGGAGTATTCCATAATCAAGAAGTTGAATATAGACCAAAACAAAATCCATTTTACGAAAATCATTTTGGTTTCAAGGGAAATCAAGGATTCAAATCTATTCCTAATGGATTGAGGTATGAAAATGGAGAGTTTGTCTTTGATAAGAATGTAGATAGTGTAGAACTTGAATTTGATTATAACAATGATATGTATCAAGGAAAGATGACTATATACAATCCAAATAAATATTCCATTGATACTCAAACAGATTTAACAGGACAAGATATTGATGAAAAGGACAATAAGATTGATGATTTAACTAAAAACATTAAGGACTTAGAAAATCAGATTAAAGACTTAAATGATAAGAAAAAAGAATACCAATCAAAGATAGATGAATTAAAGGAAAAGTTAGAATCTTGCAAAGATAATGGAGAAAAACTAAAACAAGAAAAGACTAAGCTAGAAGAAGAGATTAGAGATAAAGATAATAAGATTGCTCAATTGAATAAAGAAATTGAGAATCTTAAAAACTCCAATAATGATGGACTAATAGCAGAAATTACTCAGCTTAAAGATGAATTAAAAAGATTACAAGATGAAAATGCAAAACTAAAAGAAGATTATTCATCTACAAAATGGGAGTTAGAAGCTGAGAAAGAGAAGACCGACAAAAACGAAAATAAAATCAAAGAAATGCAAGAAAAGCTTGAGTCTTTAGAAGGAGAACTTGCAAAGAAGACTAAAGAAATCGAGGATAAAGATAATAAAATTAAGGACTTAGAAAAAGCTCTTGATGAAAAAGATACTAAGATAAAAGACCTTGAGTCTAAAAAGAAAGAGACAGAAAATTCTAAGTCAGAATGTTGTAAGAAAATTGAAGAGCTTCAAAAGGCTATTGATAGTTTAAAAGAATCTTCTGAAAATACAAAAAAAGAATTAGAAGAGAAAATTAAAGAGCTAGAAGAAAAACAAAAAACTTCTGAAGAAGAAATTAAAAAGCTAAAAAAAGATTTAGATAAGAAAATCGAAGAAGCAAAGAAGTTAATCGAGGAAGCAAATAAAAAAGCTAAAGAAGAACTTGAAAAACAAGCTAAAGATGAAAAAGATAAAAATCTAAATCAAGACTTATCTAAGAAATTAGATGAACTTTTAAAACTCCAAAGAGAAAACAAAGAGAAGAAAGAAGATAAGAAATCTCAAGATAAGAAGTGGGACGAAATTTTGAAAGCTGATGACAAGAATATCCTAAATCAATTTGATCTTAACAAGATGAAAAAACAGGAGGAACAACAAGGCAAAAAACAAGTTAAAGATGAAAAAGAATTTGCAGTTTTCCAAGTAGACAAAAACTTTTATAACATTATCAATAAAGATGGTAAGACAACAGTATATATGGATGTAAAAACTTATGTAGACCAAGGAAGAACTATGATTCCAGTAAGATATATTGCTTATACTCTCGGTTTTAATGTTGAGTATGACAACTCTACTCGTGAAGCTATTTTCTCAAATAAAGAGAATAATATCCTAGCTAAAAAGACATTAAGACTAAATATTGATACTGGTGTTATGAAAGATTCAGATGGAAAGGTCTACAATTCAGATGTTAAGCCAGTGATTATAAATGGAAGAATTCATGCTTCAATTTCAAACATTGCCAAAGCTTTTGGAGCAAGTCATGGAGATATTAAAGATGGTAAAAACCAAACAATAGAATGGGACAATGCTAGAAAAGCAGTCTATGTATTTAAAAATGTAAAATAAGAAAGGATAGAAAAATGAATAAGAGTATTAAACGAGGAGTAGCCATAGCGTTACTCCTTTTTACATTTACAGTACCAGCAACTACATTTGCGATGACAAATGAAGGACAAATAGAGAATCAAAGTGAGTCAATATATGAACCGCAAAAAGAAGAATTTGAAAAAATGTTGAAAGATGATGTTTTTACACCATCAAAAGAAGAGATTCCTTATCAAGATGTTCCAAGAATACCAGGTAATACAAGTGAAGCAAATAAGCCTTCAAATAATCCTCCAAAGAAAACCCCACTTGTAAAAGGTGGTAATACAAAGGCAGTAAATAATCTTGCGACACAAGAAAATAAGGCAAGAGGTTCAGTAATTGAAAATGTAGATAGGAATGGAAAAGATATTACACCAAGTGGAGATACAGAAAAAGATAAAGAAAATCCAGTAGATATAAGACAATTCTTAACATTTCAAACCAAAAGTGGAAAAACTATGCACCTAATAGTAGATCACTCATCAAATCAAGATAATGTAAGATTATTGACAGAAGTAGGAGAGCAAGACCTACTTAATATGATTGAATCAGAAGATAAAAACACTATAAAGGTTGAAGAGCCTAAGAAAGAAGAAGTAAAAAAAGAAGAACCTAAGACTGTTCCAGTAAAAGAAGAAAAGAAAAGCGGGATAGGTTCATTTCTAATTGTTGCACTTGTAATTGGAGGAGTTGTAGGAGCAGGATATTATTTTAAGGTAGTCAAAGCTAAAGAAGACAAAATGTTGGAAGACTTTGAAGAAGATGATGAGGATTATATTAGTGAGTCAGAAGATAGATCTGACAATGATGAAAGTCATGAAGAATCATCAGAAGATGATGAAGATGATGAACTATTATAATAATTTTTAAAAGCTTGAGAGAGAGAGAAATCTTTCGCTCTTTTTTTATTTATGGAGGTATGAATGAAATTAGTAATAGCAGAAAAGCCAAGTGTAGCAGTTACAATTGCAAAAGTAATTGGATCAAGGACAAGAAAAAACGGATATTATGAGGGAGGTGGATACATTGTTTCTTGGTGTGTAGGTCATTTAATTCAAATGGCAAGTCCAGAAAGACACGATGAAAAATGGAAGAAATGGACAATAGACACTCTTCCTATAATTCCAGAAGAATATATTTATGAAGTATCTAAAAGCACTAAGAAACAATATGGAGTTTTAAAGAAACTTTTAAACGATAAGAATATTGACACAGTTATAAATGCTTGTGATGCTGGAAGAGAAGGAGAGCTTATTTTTAGGCTTGTATATAATCAAGCTAAATGTAAGAAGAAGATTCAAAGACTTTGGATATCTTCAATGGAAAATAAAGCTATTGAAGATGGCTTTAGAAATCTTAAAAGTGGAGAAAATTTTGAAGACTTATGTAGATCAGCAAGTGCAAGAGCCATTGCCGATTGGTTGGTAGGAATGAATTTAAGTAGGCTTTATTCTTGCATTTACAAGGAAACATATTCAGTCGGTAGAGTACAAACTCCAACTCTATATTTAATAGCTAAAAGGGATAGTGAAATAAACCTGTTTAAGAAGCAAAAATATTATACAGTTGACCTATCTTATGGAGGATTAAAACTTGTATCAGATAGGATTGATAAAATTGAAGTTGCAGAGCAACTTTTAAACTTGCTAGAAGATGAAATAGTTATTACAGAGGTAGAAGATAAAGAAATAAGCACAAGACCAGATAAACCTTATGATCTCACTACCTTACAAAGAGAAGCAAACAAATATTTTGGATATTCAGCAAATGACACTTTAAACCTGGCACAAGGCTTGTATGAAAAAAAGCTAATCACATATCCAAGAACAGATAGTAGGCATTTAACCGATGATATGGTTAATACTATGAAAGAATTATTAGAAGGATTTGAAGAAGATTTTAAAATCAACGAATCAAACTTTAAGTCTATTTTTAATTCATCTAAGGTTACAGACCACTATGCAATTATTCCTACTATATCAGGCATTGGAAAAGCCAAAGATTTATCTGATAAAGAAAGCAAAATCTATAATCTAATTAAGAATAAATTACTTGCTTCATGTTCGGATAATTTAAAGGAATCTAGCAGAAAAATCAGATATGAATATGATAAATTTAACTTCAATGCAAGTGGCAAGACTGTAATCGATGAGGGTTATACCAAGTATCTAAAGCCTTATGGAAAGGAAAGACAAGAAAATGAATTACCAGATGTAAAGACTGGAGATAAAATTAAGCTCACTTCTAAAAACATATTGGAGAAATTTACCAAAGCTCCAAGTCATTATAATGAAGATACACTTTTAAAGGCTATGGAGAGTGCAGGAGTGGAATCCTTGGATAAAGACATAGAAGTAGAAAGAAAAGGCTTAGGAACACCAGCTACAAGAGCAGGAATTATTGAAAATCTTATCCATAAGGACCTTATAAGAAGAGATAAGAAAAATCTACTTGTAACAGAAAAAGGCAATAGACTTGTATCAATTGTAGAGGATAAGTTTAAGTCGGCAGAAACAACATCTGAATGGGAAATGAAACTTGCAAAGATTAGCTCTGGCGAAGTAGATAAAGAAGACTTTTTAAGAGAAATAGAAGATAGTATAAGGGAGCTTGTAGATAGGTACAAGAATAATCTAAATGAATAAGGTAAAAATATTAGAGCTTTTCGGTGGCATAGGTGCTATTAGAAAGGCTCTTATTAATTTAAAGATACCTTATGAAGTAGTTGATTATGTAGAAATAGATAAGGCTTGTGTTAAATCATACAACGCACTTTATGGAGAAGATTATAAGCCAAAATCAGTAGTAGGATATAAAGCTCCTAATGAGAGGATAGACTTAGTTATGCATGGAAGTCCTTGCCAAGACTTTTCAAGAATTGGAAAAAAGCAGGGAGGAGTTAAAAATTCAGGAACTAGATCAAGCCTACTATTTGAAACAATTAGAATAATAAAAGAAATGAAAGATAAACCTAAATGGATAATTTGGGAAAATGTAAAGGGAGTCCTTGATAGAAATATGAGGGACTCCTTTTTTATTTATCTAAAAGAGCTAGAAAACCTTGGATATAAAAGCAAATATGAAATCTTAAATGCAATGGACTTTGGGATACCTCAAAAAAGGGAGAGGATATTTGTTGTTTCACAATTTGGAGAAAATAACTTTTCTTTTAATAAATTGGAGAGGAAAGAAACAAGACCACTAAGTGAATTTTTAGAAAAGGATGTAAGTGAACTTTACACAATGACTCAACCTTATATGCTGAAATTTTTAAATAAAAGCATAGATAATAGTTTTAGAGGGCGACTGAAAGTGATTAAAGATTTTTCTTATACTATTTCTACAAAACAGATGAGAGTACCCAATTCTGGAATAATAGATATTGGAAAAGGTCAGTACAGGTATTTAACAGAAAGAGAATGCCTAAGACTCATGGGTTTTGATGACAGTGATATTAACAAACTAGAAGAAGCACATCCAAGAAGAAAAAATTGTACTTCAAGCAAGCTATATAAGCAGGCCGGCAATTCAATTGTGGTTGATGTTTTAATGGCTATTATAAAAGAAATTCGTAGAATGGAGGTAGGAAATGCAAGTAAATGATTTTAAGAATATACAAGAAGCTATAAAGTATGAAGTTTTGCAAGATGAAAAAGAATATTTAAAACTCTTAAAGGTTATAGGCAATAATCAGAAGTATGATTTTTCTAGCCAACTAAGTATATACAACAAAGAACCTGAAGCTAGAGCTTGTGCGACTTTTGATATGTGGAAGAAATATTTTGGCAGAGTTGTTATGAGGGGTCAAAAGGGTATTCCAATTTTAGTTGGAAGTGATGTAAACAAAAAAGTTTCATATATTTTTGATGTTAGTCAGACCACATCAATGGATAGGAATATTAATGAGGTTAGCTTATGGCAGTTTGACCACGAAAATCATAACGAGGCTTTAAAAGAAATAATAAGAGATTCTTCATTTGAAGCTAGTGATTCACTCAATGAAAATATATTTTCTTTAAGTCGAATTTATGGAGATGAATATATTAACTTGGCTCTTGCTGATTTGAGAATAGATATAGAGGATAGACTAAGTTTTGAAAAGTTTATGAGGGACTCAATATCCTATGCGGTAGCTAATAGGTTTAATACAGTCTATCCTATGGATATGGAAAATTTAAAAAATAATTTTTCTAGGATTAATACTATTTCTTTAGAACAGATAGGTCTTGTAATATCAAGGGTTAGCGAATCTATTATAGATAGAACAATAGAAAAATCTAAGGAAATAGATCGTGCTAGGCTGCTGACAGAAAGGGCCGATGCCGACTATAATAGAGATATAGAAAATATAAATGAAGATAGAGGAGGTCAAAATGATTTATATAGACGAGATGATAGGTCAAGAAGTAGAGATGGACGAGTTTTCACAGATGGAAGCGACAGAGGAAATAGCAATGAAGATCGAAGAGAAAACCTTGGACATGATGGAGAAGGATCTGGAATTTATGGAGAGATTTCCGAATCCGACATACGCAGTTCTAAGACTGTCTTACCTGGTAGGGAGCGAGGACATGGAGAACTGGAAGAAGCTTCAGGAAATGTACGAGGAGAAAACACTTTTGAACCATCTGAAAAAAATTCAGAATCAGGCAGTGGACTTTATCAAGAGAGAGAAAGTCAAGATGATGAAAGCACAAGGATTGACAGAGAAGATGATGAGAGAGAATCCAGAGGAATACCAAGGACAGATGAACAACTTAATGGCAACAGTGAAGAGAATGGCAATGAAGGAATACGTGGAAGCTTAGAAAATGAAATAAGACAAGAAAAGGAAGCTGATGAAGCTTCTTTTTTTGATGACAAAAACACTGAAAACAGGAAAGATTACTGGATTGTAGAATTTAATGAAAACCACGAATTAGTTCCCGATTATAGTGGACAGATAGTAACTAAAGATTTAATTAATGTCCTAAGACAAAAAGATATAGATGTTAAAGACCATAATCTAACTCATGGAGAAAATGAATTTGGAGAAATGACAGATGATTATATCGGATATTTCAAATTCTATTTTGACCACTATGTAGACGGAGAAGTTGTCGAACATTATAGGATTGACCTTGGTGATGGTGAAGAAGTAAATGAGCGTGAATTTTCATATTTAGAAGAACAAGTTGCACTAAGTGAGGAAAAATCTTTACAAGAAGAAGTTAAAGAAAAGATAGAGCCTAAATTTAAGATAGGGGATCAGGTTAGATATAAAGATAAGGACTTTACTATTACAGATTTTGATGAATTAAGTGGAGGACTTAAAACTATCACTATCAGAGATAATATGGAATATATGGGAGGTATGATTAGGGGTTCGGAGGTAATTCCATATAGAAACGATTCATACCTTGAAGAAATCTTTGAAAATCTAAGTCAAACATCAGAAAAACTAGCAGTAAAGGTTGGTAAGGAATTTATTTTAGAAGATGAGAAGATCTTTGATGGAATTAACTTGATTGAAACTGGAACTAAAGTAGAAATTAATGGGGAAGAATATCCTTTATATAAGGGTGAAACATTTGAAGAAAGTAGAAAGATTGATGACCTTTTAGATAGTGGAAATTACGAGATATACAAATTATTTGAGCATGAAAAACAAATTGAAAGACAAGTAGAGCAAGAAAGCTTTATTGATAACCACAATCCAGAAATTGACCAAATGATGGATAGGTACAATGTCCCAAGAGATTCAGCTGAAAACTTATTGAGGGGAAAAGAAGATTTAAAAAATCTAGGCTATGAACCTAACAAGGAAAGACTAAGTTTTGCTAGAAATTATGACTTGAAAAATCATATCTACTCGGAATACCTTACACCATCAGAAAGACTAGATAAAAATATCAAAGCTATTAAAATGCTAAAAAGACTTGAAAATGAAAATAGGAGTCCAAGAGAGTATGAACAAGCCTATCTTGCTGACTATCTAGGTTGGGGTGGTCTTGCCGATGTCTTTGATGAAGAAAAGGGAGGTCAATGGCTTGAAGCAAGAAATATTTTAAAAGAAAATCTAACAAATGATGAGTATTTGAATGCTAAAGAGTCTACTTTAACATCCTTTTATACACCTAGAGAGGTAATGGATGGAATATATAAGACTCTAACGGATATGGGATTTAAGACTGGGAATATCCTTGAACCGTCTGCGGGAGTTGGTAATTTCATTGGTAATATGCCAAGTGAAATACGAAGCTCTAAAGTTTATGGAGTAGAAAAAGATAGTCTAAGCGGAAGAATAGCAAGAGAACTTTATCCTGAAGCTAATATTCAGATTAAAGGCTTTGAAGAAACAAACTTCTCAAATAACTTTTTCGATTTAGTTATAGGAAATGTTCCCTTTGGTGATTTTAAAGTTAACGATCGTGAATATAACAGAAATAACTTTCTGATTCACGATTATTTTTTTGCAAAGTCAATAGATAAGGTTAGGAATGGAGGAATTATTGCCTTTATAACATCATCTGGAACTATGGATAAAAAAGATGAATCTGTTAGAAAATATATTAATGCAAGATGTGAGTTTTTAGGAGCTATGAGACTTCCTAATACAACATTTAAAGGACTTGCTGGTACAGAAGTTACTTCAGATATTATTTTTCTAAAGAAGAGAGATTCAGTTATAGAAAGAGATGACGATTGGATACACCTAGCGACTGATAAAAAGGGTTTGACCTATAATAAATACTTTATAGATAATCCTCAAATGGTATTAGGGGATATGAAAGAAGTATCTGGCAGATTTGGGAATACTATCACTTGTGATGAAAAAGAAGACGAAAATTTAAAAGATTTAATGGATCTTGCAAGTAAGGAAATATCTTCAAATTCAAAATATGAAGAGGTTGAACTATTGGAAGATGAAGAATTAAGTTTACCAGCGACAGATGATGTTAAGAATTTTTCCTATACCATTATTGATGAAGAGGTCTACCTAAGAGAAAATTCAGTCTTAATTAAGCAGAATATATCAGATAAAAATAAAGAAAAGATAAAAGATTATCTTGATGTAATGAATGCTTTAAAAGATGTAATAGAAAAGCAAAAGGAAGATTTTTCAGACGAAGAAATAAAAGAATCACAAGCAAAGTTAAATGAAGTCTATGATAACTTTTCAAAGAAACATGGATTTATTAACTCCTTATCAAACACTAGAGCCTTAAAGGAAGACTCAAACTTTCCTTTAGTTTCATCAATAGAAATACTTGATGATGAGGATAATTTCAAAGCTAAGAGCGATATATTCTCAAAAAGAACGATCACAAAGGCAAGGGTAGTAGACCATGTAGATACTTCCCTTGAAGCCTTAGTCTTATCAGTTTCACAAAAAGGATATGTAGACTTTGAATATATGGAATCTATCACAAGTAAAGATAGGGACACCTTAATTGGTGAGCTTGAGGGCGAGATATTTTTAGACATTAAGGACATAGACCTAATAAATAACAGAATGCCCTTTGAGAACTTTGACAATGACGATCCATTTCATTTTTCATATGTATCGGCTGATGAATATTTAAGTGGTAATATCAGAGAAAAAATTGGCTACCTCAATTCATATATCGGAGAAATTGAAAATGTAATAGATTTAGCACCTTCTGAAAAGAAAGACACATTATTAAACGAGTTAGGCAAACTCAAATATCAAAGAGAAAAATTACAAGAAGTTATGCCTGAAGAACTAACTGCTTCTGATATAAATGTAAGGTTAGGAGCAACTTGGATACCTCAAAAAGATATAGAAGACTTTACTTTTAATCTTTTAAAAACACCTGGTTATGATAGGTGGAATATAAATGTTAGGTTCTCACCACATACAAGTGAATGGAACATTGAAGGTAAAAGTGTTGATTCAACTAATGACCTTGCTAACATGACTTATGGTACAAATAGAGTGAATGCCTATAAGCTAATTGAAAATGCTCTTAATCTAAAAGATACGAAGGTATTTGACCAAGTAATAAATGATGATGGTTCTAAGACCTCTGTATTAAATAAAAAAGAAACCATGCTTGCAAGTCAAAAGCAAGAACTGATTAAAGAAGAATTTAAGAATTGGATATTTGAAGATCCTGATAGAAGATATAGGCTAGAGAAGATTTATAATGAAAAATTCAATTCAATTAGAAATAGAGAGTTTGATGGCTCTAACTTAACTTTTGATGGAATGAATACTGAAATCAGACTTAGAGAACATCAGAAAAACGCCATAGCAAGGACTCTTTATGGTGGAAATACACTACTTGCCCATGTAGTAGGAGCAGGAAAAACTTTTGAAATGGTAGCTTCTGCTATGGAATCTAAAAAGTTAGGACTTGCAAGTAAGTCATTATTTGTAGTTCCTAACCATCTAACCACTCAAATTGGTAGAGAGTTTATGCAGTTATATCCGTCAGCAAATATTATGGTGGCCGATAAAAAAGACTTTCAACCAAAAAATAGGAAAAGATTTATTGGTAGGATTGCAACGGGAGAATATGATGCAGTTATCATAGGACACTCTCAATTTGAAAAAATATCAATGTCTAAGGAGTATCAGGTAAGGCATATACAAGATCAAATAGATGACATAGTTTCCTTTATTGATGAGAACAAAAGAAATAGAGGGGAAAATTTCACTGTAAAACAACTGGAAAAGACAAAGAAGAAACTCTTGGTAAGACTTGAAAAGCTAAACGATGACTTTAAAAAAGATGATGTAATAACCTTTGAAGAATTAGGAGTAGATAAGTTATTTATAGACGAAGCTCATAATTACAAAAACTTATTCTTGCATACTAAAATGAGAAATGTTGCGGGTATAAGTCAGAGTGAAGCCTTTAAGTCTTCAGATATGTATATGAAATGTAGGTATATGGATGAAATGACAGATGGAAAGGGAGTTGTATTTGCTACTGGTACACCGATATCAAATTCAATGACAGAGCTTTATACCATGCAAAGATATCTTCAATATGACGATTTAAAGGCAAGAGGATTAGAACATTTTGACGCTTGGGCTTCTACTTTTGGAGAAACAGAAAACACCTTTGAATTATCTCCAGAAGGCACTGGATATAGGCAAAAGACAAGATTTTCGAAGTTTTATAACTTGCCAGAGTTGATGTCTATGTTTAAAGAAGTAGCAGATATAAAGACTTCAGATATGTTAAATTTGCCAGTTCCTGAAGCAAATTTTGAAGTTATTAAAACAAAACCTACTGAAGAACAAAAAGAAATATTAGAAGCTATTTCAGAAAGAGCTGACGCAGTTAGAAATAACCAAGTAGAACCAACAGAAGATAATATGTTAAAGATTACAAATGATGGTAAAAAACTTGCCCTTGACCAAAGATTAATAAATCCACTACTACCCGATGATCCTAATTCAAAGGTAAATGTATGTGTAAAAAATATCTTTTCGATCTGGGATAAGACAAAAGAAAATTCATCGACACAATTAGTATTTTCAGATATGTCTACACCAAAAGGAGATGGAGAATTTAATATCTATGATGATATTAGAAACAAGCTAGTGAATATGGGAATACCAAAAGAAGAAATAGCCTTTATCCACGAAGCAGATACAGACAAACAAAAAGATGAACTATTCTCTAAGGTAAGAAGAGGAGAAGTAAGAGTATTATTAGGCTCTACTCAAAAAATGGGAGCAGGTACAAATGTACAGAATAAATTAATAGCCTTACACGATTTAGACGTCCCATGGAGACCGTCTGACCTAGAGCAAAGAAGTGGTAGAATTGTTCGTCAAGGTAATGAAAATGATAAGGTAAATATCTTTAGATATGTCACAGAAAATACCTTTGATTCTTATTTGTGGGTGCGACATGAAGTCGCTTAATTTAACTGTTTGGCATGATGACCAAACCAACTATTCCGTTAGTTGAGCCGAGTATCGACTGCACTTAGGTGTGGTAAGCCGATATTAAAGTAGCCCTACTTGAGGTAAAACCGTGAGGGGATACCGAAACTGCCAGCAACAAGGTGGTTAGGGAGCGAGGCTTGATAATATGGCTAACATATGTGAACTACTGATAAATGTCGTTAAGGCGAACAGGCTAAAGTTGCTGATAAGCCTGAACCAAAATGGTGTGTAGTCGGATAATCCTTTCCACAGTGGGATTACACGGACAAAAAGACTACCGGCAGAGAGGTAGAGCCTAAGTTATCAATGTTAATTAAGTGAAACATGGTAAGCCTGTACTATTGCCATAAGGCAAGGCAAATCGTAAGAAATGCTGATAATGGTGCAGGTAAAGGAGAATGGAAAAAGCGAATGCCATCTTGTAATGAGATGGATAGGGGTTCAAAATTTGCCCTAACTTGAAAGAGTGCAGACTTTCATTTGGTTTTTAATCACAAGAGAACTTGTAGAATTTTTGAAAGGAGAAAGCAAATGAACAGTAAAATGTGTGCTACTACTAACAGAGCTAAAGACTGGGAAAGTATAGATTTTTCTCTAGCAGAAAGCTATGTTAAAAAACTACAAATGCGTATTGTGAAAGCGTGGAAAATGAGTAAATATGGAAAGGTAAAATCTTTACAACATTTACTCACAACTTCATTTTATGCAAAAGCCTTGGCTATTAAGAGGGTAACTGAAAATCAAGGCAAGAAAACAAGTGGTGTAGATGGCGAATTATGGCTAACACCACAGGCAAAGTATAAGGCGATAGAAAAGTTAAATTTAAGAGGATATAAACCTAAGCCTCTTAAAAGAGTGTATATACCAAAGAAAAATGGCAAGAAAAGACCTCTCAGCATTCCTACAATGACAGATAGAGCAATGCAAACCCTATATAAATTTGCACTTGAACCCATAGCAGAAACTACTGCTGACCCTAATTCTTATGGATTTAGGGCAAAAAGATGTACACAAGATGCTATCGAGCAGTGTTTTACATCACTCAATAAAAAGAAATCTGCAAAATGGGTACTTGAGGGAGATATAAAAGGTTGTTTTGATAATATAAGTCATGAATGGATATTAAATAATATCCCAATGAACAAGAAATTATTAAAACTCTGGCTTGAGTGTGGATATATAGAAAAACAAAAACTATTTCCAACAGAAATAGGAAGCCCCCAAGGCTCGCCAATATCACCTATTATTTCCAATATGGTATTAGATGGTTTAGAAAAAGCAATCAAAGAGAAATACCATAGAAGAACAGTAAATAAGAAAACATATTTCCCAAAGGTTAACTTTGTTAGATATGCAGATGATTTCATCGTTACAGGGGAAAGTGCAGAATTGCTTGAAAATGGTGTAAAACCAATCATTGTAAAATTCTTGGCTGAAAGAGGTTTAGAATTATCAGAGGAAAAGACACTCATAACACACATAAATGACGGTTTTGATTTTCTTGGAGTTAATATTAGGATGTATAAAGATAAGTTGCTTACAAAACCATCTGATAAGAACTTCAAGGCTATTGTCGATAAAATCAGACGAATCATAAAAGATAATCCGTCAATGAAACAAGAAATTTTGATTAGAAAATTAAATCCAATCATTATAGGTTGGGTAAACTATCATAAATATAATGTTTCATCTAAAGCCTTTGAAAAACTTGATTATGAAATATATAAAAGCTTGTGGCCCTGGTGCGTTCGTAGACACCCAAAGAAAGGTAGAAAATGGATAGCTAAGAAATACTTCCATACCATTGGAAATAGAACCTGGACTTTCAGTGTAGCAACTGGCGACAAAATGGAAAATGGCGAGAAATACTATCTTCGTCTTAAATATGCTACAGACACTGATATTAAAAGATTTACCAAGATATAAGCTGAAGCAAATCCATTTGATGAAAATTGGCAAATATACTTTGAAGAAAGGGAAGAGTTAAAAATACGAAACGAACTTAAAGGACGTACAGTTATAAATAGACTGTATAAAACGCAAAATGGAATATGCCCTGTTTGTGGAGAGAAAATAACTATTGATACAGACTTTAGAGTACATCAAACAATTCAAAATAACATTACCCTTAAAACTATAGTACACCCTTTGTGTCATAGAAAATTGCATATAAATGATGAAGAAAACACGCTGGCTCTTTAATTAGGGCTTATAAAAACTTGAGCCGTGTGAGGGGAAACTCTCATGCACGGTTCTTAGAGGGGAAAGGGATAGTAATATCCCCGACCTACTCGACCAGACAATAGAGAATAAGCAGAAATTCATATCCCAAATTATGACATCAAAAACTCCAGTAAGAGTTGCTGAAGATGTTGATGAAGCAAGTCTATCTTATTCAGAAATTAAGGCTTTGGCTACAGGCAATCCTCTAATTAAAGAAAAAATGGATTTAGATAACGAAGTTACAAAGCTAAAAATGCTGGAAGCAAACTACAAGTCTAATAAATACAAGCTTGAAGATAAGGTAAATAAAATTTATCCTCAAAGTATTTTAAAAACTGAAATGGAAATACAAGCAGTTAAAGAAGATATTGCAAGTGTTGAGAAATTAGGAGAAGGAGATAGCAAATTTACCTCAATAAGTCTTGGTGCAAATAAGATTTTAGATAAGAAAGAGGCTGGAGAGAAACTATTAGAAGAAATAAAAAAGGTAAAGATAAATGATAGCAAGGTCATTGGTAAATATAGAAATTTAGACTTACAAGTTTCATATAACTTTATGACTAATACTCACACCTTTAAACTCCTAGGAAGTGCAGAATATTTCGGAGAGTTTTCAAACTCTACTGATGGTAATATAACAAGGCTTGATAATGCAATTGAAAAAATGCCTGCAAGACTTGAAAGGTTGAATCAAAACCTTGAAAACTATAAAGAATCTTTAGAAAATGCTAAAGTAGAATTGACAAAACCATTTGAAAAAGCAGATGAGTTAAGGGATAAGACACTAAGACTAGCTGAGATTAATAAACTTTTAGATATGGGAGAAGTAGAAGAATTAGAAAACCAATCACCACTATTAGAAGATTTAAAGAGGGCGATAGTCGATTATTCTAACTACGAGTTTTCAGAATCTAATAGCTATGACGATTTTGACAAACTATACCCAGATTTAAGCCATATAGGACTTGCCTATACAGAAACACCTGATGGTAAGCACTCGATTCAATATGAGGTAAATTTGGAAGAAAAAACATGGACTCAGTATGTAGATAATGTAGCTATTAGAACAGAATCTTTTGTAGAAGAAGATATATCTAATTCACAAGCTCTTAAAGATATGACCGAAGCCATAAAGATGTCAAGTTTTGATGATCTGGTATCAGTAGATGAAGAAGATTTAAAACAAGCTCTAGGACTAGAAATAGATGATGACGGAAACTTCTATGATCCACTAGCAAAAGATCTTGATAATGACGGAATACCAGATAGGTATGACAATGATTTTAAAGATAGTGATTACTTTGAATCAACTTATGATGTAGAGGATAATCTTCACGCAAGGGAAGAGAAACCATCAATATTGGGACAAATATCAAAATTCAAATCAGAAGAAGAAAAAGATAAAAATCAAGAAAAAAACGAAAAAGGACAAGAAAGATAGAGGAGGGCGAATAGCTCTCCTTATTTAATACAAGGAGGAAATTATGGAATACAAAGATATTAGAGAAAACTTAGAAGAAATGATGAATGATAATTACAAGGATTTTATAAAAGCACTTGTGAGTATAGAAAAAGGTGTTAATGATGAAAAGGCACTTGAAGAAGTCTATGTTTTATTTATGATCAAAGACACAACAGGTCTATTAAATGATGACTTTGACTATATGATTGATGATATGAAAGAACAAGGTAAGATTGTTGAAAATACCAATGAACTTGAAGAAAAAGACGACCTCATAAATCTCGTGGGAAATATAGCTGGAAAATTAGAAAATCTTGAAAGAGAAAATGCTAATGGAGAAAAGTTCAAGGTAAGCAACTTTTCAATTGTTTCAAAAGATGATGATGGGAATAAAGTTTATACCAATTGTTCAGCCTATGGAGATAAGACAAAAGATATAGAGAACCTAAAACAAGGAGATTTTGTTAAAATCTTCGGACAAGTAAAAACAAGCATTGATAACAACGGAAAGGAACATAAAAATGTCCGTATTTTGTCTTCTAAGCTCTTAAAGGCAAAAGAACAAGTAAAGAGTCAAGATAAAGATAAAAAGTCCATATTAGGGCAAATAAAAAGCTTTAAGACAGATGACAAAGCTAAGTCAAACAAGAAAGACCATAGCAAAGGTGCAGAAAGATAAATGTCGGCAGTCTTCGGACTGCCTTTATTTTTTTGTAAATTTGCAGTATTTACTCATATAAATAAGTTCTAAATGCTCTAAGATAAATACATAAGAAAATAAGTCTTATTGATAGGAGGTTTATAAATGAATGTAATTGAAGTGAAAAACATGAGTAAAAATTTTAAAAACAAGAAGCTTTTTAATAATTTTTCTCTAGAAATTGAAGCTAATACAGTCCATGCCCTTGTTGGTCCTAATGGCGCTGGTAAGACTTCTCTGCTTAGGATACTCACTGGTCTTTATGAATAAGATGGTGGCGAAATTAAGATTAAGGGAAATCATGCAATGTTACTTGAAAATGACTATCTGTATGAAGATAAAACTGGGCTAGAAAATATTAAATTATACGGTGTGTATTTCGATTATGGTTTAGATTCTTATCAAAAATATTCTGACTTGTTAGAAATTACAAATGATCTGGGTAGAAATGTTTCGACATATTCTAAGGGTATGAAGAGAAAATTATCTTTGTTAATTATTGTAATGATGAATAGAGAGATAATATTTTTAGATGAGGTAACTAGTGGGGTAGACTCAATCTCAAGAGTCGAGATAAGAAAGCTTTTAGATAAAAATGCCCCACTTATGTCTCTTATGGCACTTAACTATAAACCATTATGGATACAGTTAGCAAAAAAAGGATTAAAGAAAACAGATGTAATAGCTATGGCAGGACTAACAACAAATGTTATGGCACAAATGGGCAAGGATAAACCAATAACAATGAAAAACATAGAAAAGATATGTAGAGCTCTATCTTGCACTCCTAATGATATTATTAGTTTTGAAGATGAATTTGAGAGATAGATTTAAAACGGAACAGATATGTATTAAAATATAAAAATTATCATTTAAAATGGTTAAAACACTTGACCATTTTTTAAATTTGTGATATACTCAAAGTGAAGATAATCAAAGTTACAAAAATAAAAAAATAAATGAAACTGCAATTTACATAGGAGGTAAGATAGTTGGAATTTTCAGATGGTGAACTACTAGTAATGGAAGAGTTGTGGAAAGGTGATATATTAGATGAAAATGGAGAAATTCAAGCCTTAGCCTTATCAAAAATATTAATGGAAAGGCACAATATAAGCAAAACATCTTGCTACACATTTTTTGGAAGATTAGTAGAAAAAGGGGCGATAGCTAGGAGGTATCCTAAATATACAATTAGGGTTCTTGTATCAAGGGAAGATGCTCTTTTGAATAAGCAAAAAGAAGCCTTTCATAAACTTTTTAAAGGATCGCTTTTAAATATGTGTAAAACGTTTTTGCAAAATGAAAAAGTTACAAAAGAAGAAATAGAAGAAATGAAACAATTAATAGATAGCTTTGACGTAGAGGACCAAGAGGAAGACAAGGATGGCAATAAGTCTAGTTAGGGTAATTACACTAGAAAAGTTTATAAAAAGTCTTTTTTTACTAGTAGTTATTCTATTAGTTAGACCAATCTTAAATAAAAAAACATTCAGGTCAGCAAGTACTATTTTGTGGATAGTATTATTAATCTATTTAACAAGTCCCTATGAACTTATGATAGGAATAGATTGTGTCAAGGAAAATGGTATCTTAACATATTTGCTAGGTTTAATAAATCTTTTTAATTCTTGCTTATGCTGGTTAATAAATAAACTAGGCTATATATTTTTTAAGTTAAATCGACTAATAGGATTTATTTTGATTTTTACTTACCTAGGAATAAAAATTTATAAATTTCATAAAGTTATGAAAGGCTCTACCCTTACCCATAATACTTCATGCAAAGAAAAAATAAGTGAATTTGGATTAAAAAGAAAAGTGAGGATTTATATAAATAACAGTTTTAAAACACCCCTTACCTTTGGAATTTTAAGACCTAGGATAATCCTACAAGATCATATCTTAGCTGATGAGAAATTACTAGACCATGTTTTGATCCATGAACTAATGCATATAAAGAAATTTCATATCCTACTTAACCACCTGGTAAATATTGTAGCCTGCCTATATTGGTACAATCCACTCTTATGGCTAAGCTTAAAATATATAGACCAAGATATAGAAATAAATTGCGATAAGCTAGTGGTTCAACAATTAGGCGACACAATAAAAAATAGAAAAGAATATTGCATATCAATGCTAAAATTATTAGAAATAAAAAGCAATACAAATAATTTTGTTTTAAATTTAAACCCAAATAAAGAAAGGATGCTTATTATGAAAAAATGGAAAAAGACACTTGCAGGTTTGATGGTTTTTATGTTTGCGTTTACATTTTGTTTACCGGTATTTGCCAATGTGACCG
This sequence comes from Fastidiosipila sanguinis, assembly GCF_002998295.1. Taxonomy (GTDB): domain Bacteria; phylum Bacillota; class Clostridia; order Saccharofermentanales; family Fastidiosipilaceae; genus Fastidiosipila; species Fastidiosipila sanguinis. The sequence goes on along the minus strand of NZ_CP027226.1, from coordinate 908,341 downwards.
ACCTAAATCAAGATAGGATTGATACAAAAGGTGAAATAGTCACTAATATTAACTCGGAATTTGGAGATAGGGTTCAAATAATAAGTGACAAAGAGTATCAAAAGTTAGAATTAGGAGAAGTATCGAGGACAGGTCTTAGAGCAGCAAATGTTGATGAGAATATAAGATTAAGTAGATTTGATAAGATAGACTATGAATTTAACATGGATACCTGGACAGGTCCAGTTCATGATGGTTTTACAGTTAGATTAAAAGATATGTCTTGCTCAGGTGGAATTAAATATCAGGTAATTATTGAAGAAGATGGAAAAATTATATATAACAAATTTTTTTCTTCAGACTCAATATTAAAGGTTAAGGCTAATAGAGGAAGTAGATATGTTGTTACGATTGATAATGAATCAAATAAAACATTATCAGGAAAGGTAAAGATAAACTCATATGTAAGATAGATAGGAGGTGAAATAATGGATTTAAATCCTATGAGATATAGTAATGGCGATTAGTTTAGATGCTATATTCTATAATATAGCTAGAAACAACAGTTGGAAAAATAGATAATATTTGATCTTAATGTCAAATATATTGAGGTCAGACAAAATTATATGAGGAGGTTAGAAATGAAGAGAAGATTTACTCTATTAATAGCCATGGTGATGCTGTTAACAGCAATGGCAACAAATGTATTTGCTTCATCAGCAAATAATAACTCAAAAGTCAGCCCTAAAGAATGGCAAGAATGGTTTAATGGTCTAAGTAAAGAGGAACAATTAAGTGTAAACTATGAGCCTGCATCATCAGTTGATAAAAACACTAAGACAAACTATGATTCAGAATCAGCAAATAATTCGAATATAATTTTCAAATCAAAAATTGAAAATTTAGAACATTTTACTTCAAGGGAAAAAAGTGTTGAATTATATAACTTTAATGACAGTGCTTCAAACAATCTATTTGGCCAATATACTGACATTGAAGGTAATAAATATGGACCCAACGATATGTGCATAGTGAATGATAAAATTTATATTTTAGATACAGCCAAGAATTCTGTGATAGTTACTAAAAATTCAGAAGTGGAAAGGATATACGATTTATCAAAATTCAACATTCAGCCTTATATGCTTGAAGTAGAAAATGGCATGATATATGTACTGGATATAACTAATAGTAAAGTACTGGTTATCAAAGAAAATGGTTCAGAAAACATTTATGATATTCAATTAGAGAATAACTTAGCCGTTCCTTCCTTTGGCGTTTCGGATGGAAACATTTATATCACTTATGTTGGTGAAGAAGAATATACGAATGTTTATGCCTTAGATATAAATGATTCAATATATAAAAGCACCAAAAAATTATTGGGACGATATTTAAATGGTTACACTTATAGTTTTGTCCGCGATAGTCAGCCCTATGAAAATCATTCTGGAACGATGATAATCTCAAATGAAGATAGTTTATCGCAAGTAAAATTAGAACTATATTCTGGAAATTTGCTTTTAGGAGCTAGTTTTTTAGGGGTGGATGAAAACAATAATCTAGTAATAAAAACAAAAGAATACAATCCTGATATAAATCAGGAGCCAGTTCAATTCGTAAAAAAAATTGACAAACTTGGTAATATTCTCAGTGAAGAAATAGAAGCAAATAAATTAGAAATTCTTAGAAATACGATATTTAAAGATGGAAAAGTTTATTCAATAGATAATGACGGAAGTTATTTAACAATTGCATCTAAAGAAATAGTTTCCCAGCCTTTATCTAATCAAATTAGAGAGTTTAATATTGGCTCAAAGGATGTGGAAGAAATTTCTGGCGAACTTAGATATGCAGGAATTACTCGTTCTCAGATTATGAATAATGCAAAATCATATCATACATCTTTTTGGTGGAACTGTAACAATACAAATATTTCGCCAATGAGAAATTATACAAAACCAAGATTTATAAATCAAGGGGCAGGAAGTTATAATACCATGCCATATTGCTGGGGTGGATTTGACTCAAGATCACAGTTTAATAATGGCCTTGCACGTGGTGGAAGGGCTGGTAATATAAACACTTCTACTTCCGGAAAAGTTTATAACACCTATGGCTTGGATTGTTCTGGATACGTGTCTCGTTGCTGGGGATATGGTCAAAAGTTAAGTACAAGAAGTATTGTTAATGTATCAAGGCAAATTCCTTATTCTAGCTTACGACAAGGTGACGCTTTGAATAATCCAGGGCACCATGTTATGCTTTTTGATAGATTTGATAGTAATGGAGATTATGTATTATATGAGGCAACCCTACTAAATGGATATGATCGAGTATCCCATACAATAAGATCAAGAGCGTCAGTGGAGGGGAATTATGCGGCTATTAGATATCAAGAATTATAATTTAAGTACAGGAATTGAAAGAAAAGTTACAAAATATTTATGGATATTAGTTGCTTTACTCATCTTTCAAGCTTTAGTACCTATAAATGATGTTTTTGCAATTTCTAAAGATCCAAATATTTATATTCATAATCAAATTGTAAAAACGGATGTAGTTCCATTTATTAAAAATGAAAGAACTATGGTTCCTTTGAGGATAATTTCAGAAAATCTCGGGTACAATGTTCAATGGAATCAGAAAAAACAAGAAGTAAAAGTATCAGACAGAAATTTAGAAGTAAAGCTATATATTGGGAAGAAAGAAATAATTAACAATAATCATAAAGAAGTCCTCGATGTTGCTCCCCTAATTAAAAACGACAGAACTTTCGTACCATTACGATGTATTGCAGAAGCTTTTAATCAAGTTGTAATCTGGGATCAAAAGGCAAGAAATGTTCATATTACTAGGGAAAAGGATATACCTAGTAACAAAAACGATTATATTGGACGGTTTGTATTAATTAATAGTATAGATGTATCTAGCTCAAAAGGTGATAAAAAATCTCCAGAGAGTTTAAGAATAGGTGATGTTGGTTTAATTCTTAAAAGTGAAGGGGATTATTTATACATTGATCTAATAAAACCCCAAGGAGAAGCAACTGAAGATTGGTCTTTTGCCAAAGGATATGTTTTGAAGAAAGATTGTATTTTAAATCCAAGACCTAATGAGCTTGATTTGATTTCTAATGTATGTAGATTAAAAAATGGACAAATTAAAGTCCAAGATTCTATAAACGGAGAAACCTACGAGGTAGACGGAAATAGATTTGCAAACATTAAGAGAAAAGAAAAGAACCAACTATTAATAGAAATGCCTGGTGGTGCAAATAGCGCATGGGTTTCAAAGAACGATGTTGATTTTGGTTTAGAGTACTTCACAGGAAATCTTAATAATTAATTTATTTATGGCAAGAGATTTTTGTGAGCGAAATCTAAATACGTTCAAAAGATATTGAGAGGAAAAGCATCTAGAAAATTCTGGGTGCTTTTTTGATGCCTAAAATTAAGGAGGTGAGATATTGGCAAATAGAATAAAAGGGGATAACTGTTGAGATTGGTGGGGACACTAGCAAATTACAAACGGCTCTAAAACATGTTAATACGGAGATAAAACATACTCAATCAGAACTGCGTGATGTTAACAAACTTCTTAAACTTGATCCTGGCAATACTGAACTTATCTCACAAAAGCATAAGCTATTAGTACAGACCATAGAAGAACAATTAAAAAGAAAGAAGCAAAAAGAAATATAAAATCATCATAGAAACATAAATGATATTTCAAAAGACATAAAATTTTAATAATGAAACTTTGAAAGGGATAGCAAAAATGTTATCTCTTTTTTTATTACAATAAAGGAAATAAGTATGAAAAAATTAGAACAAATAAGACAAGAGACAAAAGACATAAAAGATAAAATTGACGATACAGAAGAAAGATTAAGGCAACTAAAAAACCAAGAAAAAAAACGACAAGAGAGGTAAAGGAGGGCGAAAGGCTCTCCTTATTTAGTACAAGGAGGAAATTGGGAAATATAACTGGAAAATTAGAAAATCTTGAAAGAGAAAATGCTAATGGAGAAAAGTTCAAGGTAAGTAACTTTTCTCTTGTTTCTAAAGATGATGATGGTAATAAAATTTATACCAATTGTTCAGTATATGGAGATAAGACAAAAGATATAGAGAACCTAAAACAAGGAGATTTTGTTAAAATATTTGGTCAAGTAAAAACAAGCATTGATAATAACAGCAAGGAAGATAAAAATGTTCGTATTTTGTCTTCTAAGCTCTTAAAGGCAAAAGAACAAGTAAAGAGTCAAGATAAGAATAAAAAGTCCATATTAGGGCAAATAAAAAGCTTTAAGACAGACGATAAAACTAAATCTAATAAGAAAGACCATAGCAAAGGCGTAGAGAGGTAAATATCGGCAGTCTTCGGACTGCCTTTATTTTTTTTGCTATATTTAAACAGATTGTATAATGACGACATAAGTTGAGAGTGTAGTATTGATGTCAAGAAAATAAGATAAGAGGTTATAAGACTGTTGAAATCAATGGCTTTTAGTATTTTAGAAGAAATCTTAAAAGTCATTTTTCTATTTGAAAAATACCTTGTGGAAACATATTAATAGTAAAAATCGTAGGGGTGTGTAGACAGGATAGATATTTGAAGTTGTGTGGACAGGATGGTTTAAAACATAAAGTAAAAGATAATAAATACTACTAATGGAGTATAGCCTGAGAAAAACATTAAAAATGCAATATATTTGATTTAGTGGTAAAATAGATTTAGTGAAATACTTATTGTGTTATCAATTTTTTAAATTGTGCAATAAAAAGGGGTGTGTAGAGTTGAATATAGTTGAACTAAAAGATATTGGTAAAAATTATGGGAAGAAAGTTGCCTTAAAATCGGTGAACTTACAAATACCAGAAGGGATTTATGGTATCTTGGGAAACAATGGAGCTGGTAAAACAACTCTATTACGTATGATAACCAACGTAATGAAACCTTCGACAGGTGAGATTCTTTGGAATGACAATAATATTATGTCCATTCAAGATGCGTATAGAGATGAAATAGGATACGTTCCGCAAGAGTTTTCAGTTCATCCTGCCTATACAGCAAAAGATTTTTTATCTTACATAGGAGCGCTTAAAGGATTAAGAAATAAGGAATTAAAAACGAGAATTGAAGAGGTCTTGGATTTTGTTAACTTGTCTGATGTGGCAGATAAAAAGGTGTATAGTTTTTCAGGGGGAATGAAGCGTCGAGTTGGAATTGCACAAGCGATATTAAATGATCCGAGCATTCTAGTTTTAGATGAGCCAACAGCAGGATTAGATCCAAAAGAAAGAAATAGGTTTTCTAATATTATCAGTAAGATGAGTAGTGAAAAAATTATTTTATTTTCTACTCATATTATCTCCGATATCGATGCTATTACCTCGAAGGTGATTCTTGTAAACAACGGTGCAGTGAGTGACATTAAAAAGGTTTCTGAATTGGTAGATTCTATTCATAATATATACGAGATTACAGTTAACACAGATACCTTTGAAGAATTAAGAAAAGATATTTTTATTATACGTATTAAAGTAATTGATGGGGGGATGATTGTACGCTATCATGGGCCAAAAGTTGAAGGGGCTACTGAAGTCAATAGTAATTTAGAGGATTATTTTATTGTAAAAGGAGATTGACATGAAAGGATTAACAAGGTTAGAGCTTAAAAAAATCATACATAGCAATAGCGCCATATTGCTTGTTATTTTTTTTCTTATCATACTATCCTCCATTGTCTCCATATCAAGTGTCGATATTATAGACAACAATGGTGAATTTTATAGTGGTATAGGTGGATGGAAAATATTATCAGAACAAGCCAAAGTTTCGGATGGATATGTCACCAAAGAATACATGCTTAAAGAAAAAGAACGATATGATAGAAGTAATGGAAAACCATATATCGAAGGAACTCGAAAAGAGGATAGGAAACTTGGATTAAAATTAGTCTATCCACAAGATTTTCTATTCATGACGTTAAATGCTCCCTATGGACAAGATATTTTAACGACCTATATAGACATGAATTTGACAGAACAAGAAATGGAAGATTTTTATGTTAATTGGCCAAAGACAGTTATTGAAGTGCTTAAAAGGACAGAAACGCCGTATTCTGATCAAGAGTATAAATTAATATATTCCAAAGCGAAGGCGGTCGAAGAACCTTTCTATTATGCGTATAATATGGGGTGGCAGGCGTTTTCGAATTCTTTAGAACAGACTTGGTGGGGTTTTGCGATTTTTTTAAGTGTCCTCTTTGCATCTGCATTTCAAAAAAATTCAACGGTAGGCATGAGTGAAATTACGCTTTATAATCGAGAATCAAGAAAGAAATTATATGGTCATAAAATATTCGCTCAATTGCTATTTGGAGCAAGTATATACTTAATGTATATTTTATCAATTCTTCTAATTGTAGGTGTTATTTATGGACTTCACGGTTGGAATTCGTCCATACAATTTATTGACTCAGTGAATATCTTTTCTCTCAAAGTATGGCAAGGGATATTATTTAAGATAGCAGTAGGGTTAATAGCTACATTTATTTATGTATATTTTATATCCTTTTTATCTTTGTTATTAAAAAACGATAAGGGAACAATTGTAGTATTTACTTTATTAGAAGTGTTGTTAACATATAAATCTAATTGGCTGGCTAACACTTCTGAAGTAGTATTCAATCTACTTCCGCAAAATTTTATTCGTGGGATATTGAGTACGAATAAACTTTTTTTTATAGGAGATCAGATAGTTCCGTATGGGTTTGTAACAATAATGGTTGGCTGTCTATACATTCTTATTCTCGAATTTGCTAGTAAATGGTTATTGAGAAATTATTATATTTAAGGAGGGATCAGGAATGAAAAAGTTAAATACACTCCACAATGAAAACTTAAAAACGCTCTTAAGAGAAAAAATTGTTTTTGTTTACGGAATAGCCATTATCTTCATCATCCTATCCGGCCTTTTCAGTGTCTCAAAAGAATATTTATATCAAGAAAATATGGAAATTAGTGATGGAACAGAATGGAGATTTTTTATTGAAGATACTAAATTGTCTAATGAATCAATTTCTACAATGATAAAAAAATATATAGGTGCTGATGTCTCCGAACGAAATACGATTGATGTTCAAGATCAGTTTATTGTAGAGAAGATAAAAAGAGTATATGGGGAAAATTGGAATACTCTTGAAAATGCCAATAAAAAGTTTTTTGGTGAAAGGGCGAAACTTATTGAATCACAAGATTCAGGAAAAACACCTACTTTACAATCATTACAAGATGGTTATGTCGAAGGTTGGAAAGTTATCGATACGCTTTTCCCACAAACACTTTATGTAATATGGCTATTTATTATGCTCATGTCAATCCCTATTTACCATAAAAGTAAAAGATCGGGATTTCATGAAATAAATATCAGCACAAAATATGGAAAAGACCAAATTAATAAAATCAATTGGATTAATGCCTATGAACTTTCAACTGGTATATTCATCTTTGGTATCTTACTTCTCTACTTATTTGTTTGGAGTAGGTATAGCCTAAATGGATACCATCTAAATATTCAAACAATACCTAAATATTTTTTAGCAACGACATCCTGGAGCATATATAAAACATTTATAATGCAAATCCTTATTGCTTATATAGAAACACTTGTCATAGTAAATATTAGTTTAATTATCAGTATTCTAAGTAAAAGCGTCAAAGTGGGTTATGGTCTAATGGTTTTATTGGGTGCATGGCAGTTTACTTTGTTGAAATTATTTAGAAATAAGAGTCATATGATTTTCGTTAACTACTTACCTTCTGAAATTTTTAAAATTGAAAATTTCATCTATGTGGGGATAAAACTGGTATTATTTCTCGTCTTATTGTTTTTGATAAGTGAGTTGATCCTTTATGGATTTATTAGAAAAGTTAAAGAGCATGAATATGTATAGTACTTTTTTAATGTTTCAGAGGGCTGAGTATACTATGGATGATGGATACGCTCATTTGTTAGAGCATTATTTAATATTACGTATAAGAAAAGAATTAGGGGTGAAAATTTTTGGAGAAACATCTGGAATATATATGCTCTTTTGGTGGGTATCCAGAAAAAATAAAATAGACAAAATTATTAATTTTATAGATATAGAAATAACTAGAATTTGGAATACTGATCGAGAAATATTAGCGAAAGCCATAGTAGAGGTATCTGATGAAATTCAATCTAGAAGCGTAGATATACAAAAATATATAGATATGTGTTTAAAAGTAAATGGTTTTTTTTCAGGATCACCTCTAGGTTTAGAGTCAGTAGATTTAGAAAGGATTCAAGATGTAGATTTTAGTAAAGC